>DATBGA010000036.1:0-9893 GCA_036558225.1 Candidatus Methylomirabilota bacterium
GACTTCAGATACTCCTCGCGGGTGAACCAGCCCCGCCGCTCGACGAGGTCGCGCTGCATGTAGCCAACGAGCGCGACCGGCCCCCCGAAGCCGAGGCTGCCCAGATAGAGGAAGTAGCGGGCGAGCGCCGCCGCGCTCGGCCGCTCGTTGAGCCATGGCGCTTGCCCCGGCATCAGTCCGTGTCGCCTTCCGCGTATGCGGCATAGACGCAATCGAATACCGCGAATGCCAGCTTCAGGAGCTGATCGTCGTCGCGGCTGCGCTGCTTGGCGCCCGCGAGAATCGTCGCCATTCCGGGCGCGTCGTTGGCGGGAATCCCGCCGACGTCGAGATAGTGAACGACGTCGCCCAGCTTCCGTAGCGCGGCATCCTCCTCCAGCCCGAAACTCTTCATGAGCACCTCGAACGTCACCAGATTGTCGACGTGAGTGAACGGAGCGCCGTCGAAGTCGAAGCCCACGGCGTTCTTTGGCAGAGCGGCCGGGCTGTCGAGCCACCGGAAGGACGCGGCGCGATCGATCTGGCGCTTGATCAGCCACGCGGAGGCCAGCCGGTCTACCCACGGCGCCCGGCGCGTCGCCCAGACCCGGCCCCGATAGCGGGTGGCGTCGAGCCGCGGGATGGGACCGCTCCGCCGGTGGGGTTCGCCCGGGCTCAGGACCTCCAGGGCGGCCGCCTCGGCCTCGTGCAAGGCCGCTTCGGCCTGGCCCTTGGCCCCACCCGGAAAGAAGTCGATGGCGGCGATCGCGTCGAACTGCCGGCGCAACGCCTTGCTCTGGCGTCGGACGGCGCTGAGCTCCTGGGGGCTGAAGCTGGTCCGGGCCCGACCGATCTCGTCGGCCAGCGCCGCATACTCCTTCGTCCGATCGAACAGCGCCCGCAGCCGCTCGGCCTGGGCCTCGTCGCGAGGATCCACGCGCAACACGTGGGCGCTGCCCCCCGCCTCCGTGATCTCGGCGTAAAGCCGCGCGAAGACCTCGTGGAGGTCCGGCCGCTCGGGCAGCACGTAGACGCCGTCGCGCAAGACGGCGGCGCCGGCCGTCTTCAGCGCGCGCCAGACCCGCATGCGCTCCGTGGCGTTCTCTGTCGGGAGACTGATGACGAGCTCCTGCCAGCCCGGCGGCGTCGCGGTCATGATGTAGCGTACTCTACATGTAAGTAGATATCGAGTCAAGCATATTCGGAGGTGGCCCCGCTCGTTGGGCTCCGGCCCCGCCCGCTCGGGTGTCGCCGGACGGGGAAACCGTCGCCGACGGGCAAGCTCGCCACGACGCTCTCCATGGGTCCGCCGATCGCGGCGCTCGCCGCTCGCTGTCTCGGGGGGGATCATCTGGTCCGGTGAGCAGAGAGCCATCCTGGCACTCGGCCGCCGGGAGTCCCCGGACAAGGGGCCCCGCAGGAGATCAGCCGGATCCTGTCACTCCCGAGCCCCGACCGGGGAATCAGGGCAGGCCGGGGCCCCCCGGCCAGAATGACAAGTGCCCATCTTTCGGCTCTTCGGCGGGGCGGGCGCCACGCAGCGCGAACGAGGTCAACTCGAGCCCTTCTGGGTGCTCGTCGAGATACTCCTCGGGATTCCCGCCCCCCACCGAGAGCGCGACCCGCCGGGGGCCCGCGCCCTCGAGCGCCGTGCCCGGGACCGACCCCTTCACTCCCACGAAGGCGTGGGAGTGGTGGAAGCGCCCCCGGAGATCCGTGAGGACGCCGACCGTCCGCAGGGCGCGGACCGCCGCGGCGTCGAGGCGCCCGGACGCATCGTCCCGGACCGCGCCCGCCACGACGGTGCCCGCCGGCAGCGCGTTCACCCACGCCGCGAGGCGGGCGGGGGCATCCGGCTCGAAGAACGTGTCGAACGTCTCGGCGTCGAGGACGCGGCCGGACGGCTCGAGCGCGACCAGATTGTAGCCGCGGCTGTTCCCGGCGCGCTCGACCGCGTTGACCCGCACCGACCCGACGTTCCCGTGGGGCTGGCCGCCGCTCGCGACCGTCACGTCGGCCGCGATCCGAACGCCGGTGGTGCCGATGGCGGCGGGCGTGGCCTCCGGACCGACGCGGTCGTAGCCGTAGGTGAGGCGGATGACGTTGGGGGCCGCCCGGTGGTACGGCGGCGGGAGCCGCAGTCGAAGCGCCCGAGGGACGTCGAACGGAACGCGAGCCAGCGGGCGCTCGTTGAGCGCGACCTCGACCCAGGCCGCTCGCCCCGGTTGCGGCGCCAGAGGCCGCACGGTCGCCTCCAGCACGGGATGGCCCACCAGGAAGTCGTAGGAGACCCACCGCTCGAGCCGGAGCCCGCGCTCGGGCAGGGGCACGATCTCGTAGAGATCCTCGTCGCCGTACGTCCCGTGATGGCGAAGGAGCGTGGGCGGCGCGCGACGCAGGCGGTGCCACGTGGGTTGCCAGGCCCAGGCGAACCGGTGGCCGGTGAGGCGCACGACCAGATAGCGGAGCGGGTAAATGCGTCGGAGCGCCGTCTGCGCCTCCGGGGGGAACGGCGCCTCCGGCTTGCTGAGGAAGCCCGAGAGCTCGCGGAGCGCGAGCGGCACGAAGCCCGACAGGCCGTTCACGACGCGTTTGCCGTGAGCGAGGGAGCGGAACATCGCGTCGACGTCGACGATCTCGACGTTCGGCGGCCACTCGAGCACGGCGACGTCGGCGCGGTCGGCCCGAAGCGCGGCGTCCACCGCGCGGCCAGGCGTCGCCTCGCGCTGATAGGGCAGGGGCATCCGCGCGTACTCCACGGCCAGCAGGAACCCGAGGGCTCCCACGAGGAGGCGGCCCCACGCCCGGCGCGGCCGCGCGAGCAGCCACTGGACGCCGAGCGCGGCCAGGAGCCCGCCCGCGAAGATCGCGAGGATCCCGATGCGCGTCGGCCCGCGGATCGCCCGGAAGAGGACGACGTGGGGCCAGAGCCACGCGTAGACGCCCTCGTCGATGGGCTGGCGGCCGAACGCCTCGAGCGCGACGACCGGGCCGAGCGAGAGCAGGAACGCGACGCCGCCGAGGCCGAGCAGGAGCCGCACCCAGTCCCGCTCCGTGAGCGCCCGCTCCGGGGTCCCGGCCTGCCAGCGTCGCCACCCCGCCAGACCCAGGCGCAGCAGCCCGATCGCCAGGAGGGCAACGCCCAGCTCGGTGAACGGCCGCAGCGTCACGCCGGCCACCCGGACCGCGCCGTGGCAGGCCACCGTCGCGAGGAGGCCGGCGAGCAGCCCCGCTGCCGCGGCCGCCAGCCAGCGCTCCTCGGGCCGTCGTGGGCCCGGGGCGCGGCCCAGCCAGCCGAGGCCGGCCGCCGCCAGGCCGAGGCCCCCGAGGCCGAGAAAGAGCGACGCCTCCCAGGCGCGGTCGACGGTGAAGGCCTCGTAGAGCCAGTTGGGGCGCGCCTCGACGTAGGAGCCCAGATTCGCCGAGCGCGGAATCGCGTCGTCGAGGCTCCGCTCGAGACCGAGCTCCGCGCGCGTCTGGAAGTAGGGGACGGCCAGCGGGACGAGCGCCCCCAGCAGCACGAGGCCCCCGAGGGCGGCGCCGAGGAGCGCCCGCGGGCGCCACCCGCCCCAGCGGAGCGCGAGGAACTGGGTGGCGACGGCGGCGAGGCCGAGCGCGAGGATGATCGCGTAGTACCAGACCGAGGCCGCCTGGACCCAGAACACCAGGCCGAGCCCGGCGAGGTACCGGGCGCGCTGGGTCTCGAGGAAGCGGACGAGCGCGTAGATGGCGAGCGGGATCCCGAACGCCATCTCCATCTGGAACTCCATGTAGTGATCGATCCGGTAGGGCGCGAACGTGAAGATCATCGCGGCGAGGAAGGCCGCGGGGCGGCAGGCCGTGACGCGCCACGCCACCCAGTACATCGCCCAGCCCGAGAGCGCCCAGAACAGGAGGAGAGTGACGTTGTAGGCGAGGATCGGATTGCCCGTCCATGCGTGGATTGGCCCCGCGACGAGCGCGGGGACGAGGAGCGGCTCCGCGAACGACAGCGTGTTGCCGAAGGGGTAGAACGCGTTGCCGTGGAACAGGAGCTCGGGGCGGGTTGTGAGGTTGTCGAACATCGTGAGCAGCACCCAGCTGAAGAGCCGCGGATCGCCGTTCGGCGGGAGCAGGTGCGCGAGATCCGTGACGAGCGGCCACGAGTACGCCGCCGCGAGGGCCAGGAAGACCCCGTAGACGCCGACGTGCATGACGGCCGTCATCCGGCCCTCGCGCGGCGTGGGGGTCGTGAGCGGGGCCAGGGGCATCACCCGCCACTCTACCGTGGCGCGGCCCGCCGCGTCTCGCCGTCGGCGCGGCCGCTGCGGGAAATCCTGGCGCTGGCCGGGGGTCCCCCGGCTAGAATGAATGCTCTCCTATGCGCAGGTGGCTCGCCCCGCTCTGGGTGTTGGGGCTGCTGCTGGCCCTCCCGGGAGGCGCGGCCGCCGGATCCGTCACCGTCGAGGTCAGCACCACCTCCGGCGTGCGGCTGGGGCGCCTCGTCGGCGAACCGCAGGGCGGCGCGACCTACTACCTCCTCGCCGACGTCGCCCGCGTGGCGAGCGCCAGCACGCGCCGCGGCCCCCGCGGCGGCCGGGTGAGCCTCGTGAGCCGCCACGGGGTCGTGCAGCTGGTGCGGGACGCCCGGCGGATCACCGTCGACGGGCGGGCCGTCTCGCTCACCGCCCCGGTGCGGGTGCGCCAGGGCACGTGGCGCGTGCCGAGCGATCTCCTCGCCCGAGCGCTGCCCGCCCTCATCGGCACCGGGGTCCGGGTGGCCAGCGCCGAGGCCCGGGCCGTCCCGGCGGCCGGGGGGAAGCCCGTGGCGCGGCCCGCCGTCGCCGACGCGCCGCGCGCCGCCGCCGTCCCGGCGCTCGCGCCGCCGCGCCCGGAGGCCCCGTCCGCTCCGCCGGCCGCCTCCGCCGCCCCCGCCCGCCCCGCCGAGACCGCCCGCGCCGAGCCGGAGCCGCCGGCGCCGGCCCCGCGGCCCGCGAGCCCGTCCACCGCCCGCGTCGAGCTCCGGGTCCGCTCGTACCCCACGTACACCCGCCTCGTCCTCGAGGCGGACGCGGCCATCGAGCCGCGGCTCGTCGAGACCGAGGGCGGCCTGACCGTCGCGTTCCCCGACGTGAGCCCGCGCGGCTGGGCGGGCACGCGCACGGTGCGGGACGGGCTGGTGGCGACGGCCGAGCTCGGCGAGACGCGCGGCGCCGCCGCGCTCCGCGTGACGTTCGAGCGGCCGCCCGCCGCGCGGAAGGTGTTCCGCCTGGAGGATCCCCCCCGCGTCGTGCTCGACTTCCAGCGCCAGGCGCCGCGCGCCGCCGCCGCGCCGCCGTCCGGAGGCGCGGGGCCGGAGCCCCTCCACGCGATCGTGCTCGATCCCGGGCACGGAGGCCACGACACTGGCGCCGTGGGCCCGACCGGCCTCCAGGAGAAGGAGCTCTCGCTCGACATCGCCCGGCGGGTCGCCGCGCTCCTGCAGGAGGAGCTCGGGGTGCGCGTCGTCCTCACGCGCGCCCGGGACCAGTTCGTGGAGCTCCGCGAGCGGACGGCGCTCGCCAACCGGGAGCGCGCGGACCTGTTCGTCTCCATCCACGTCAACGCCGCGGCCGACGGCGCCGCGACCGGGACCGAGACCTACTTCCTCTCCAACGAGGCGACGGACGGCGCCGCGCGGCGGGCGGCGGAGTACGAGAACCGCCTGATCGCCGTCGACACCGGGGGGCGGGGCGGCGCGCCGGACGTGCTGCGGTCGATCCTGTGGGACCTCGCGCAGTCGGACTTCCAGCAGGAGTCGAGCCGGGTGGCGGAGACGCTGCAGAACAACCTCGACCGCGCGCTCCGGCGCCCGAGCCGGGGCGTCAAGCAGGCCCCGTTCTACGTGCTCGGCGGCGCCGCGATGCCGGCCGTCCTCGTCGAGGTCGGGTTCATCTCGAACCCGCAGGAGGAGCAGCGGCTCCGGGACGACGGGTACCGCGACCGGATCGCCCGGGCCCTCGCCGCCGGGATCGCCGCCTACAAGCGGAGCTACGACCAGCGCGTGGGCGCCGTCGTCAAGCGATGACGCGCCACGACGGCCGGGCGCCCGGAGACCTCCGGCCGGTGCGGCTCACGCGGCGCTACACGCGCCACGCGGAGGGCGCCGTGCTGGTCGAGGTCGGCGACACGCGCGTGATCTGCACGGCCTCGGTCGAGGACCGCGTGCCGCCGTTCCTGCGCGGCAGCGGCCAGGGCTGGGTCACCGCGGAGTACGGCATGCTCCCCCGCGCGACGTCGACCCGGACGGGTCGCGAGGCGGGCCGGACCGGCGGCCGGACGCACGAGATCCAGCGCCTCGTCGGGCGCTCGCTCCGCGCGGTGATGCAGCTCACCCAGCTCGGCGAGCGCACGATCACCGTCGACTGCGACGTGATCCAGGCCGACGGCGGCACCCGGACGGCCGCGATCACGGGCGGGTACGTCGCCCTCGCGGACGCCCTCCAGCAGCTCCGCGAGGCCGGACGGCTCCTGGGCGAGCCGCTCCGCGACCTGGTCGCCGCGACGAGCGTCGGGGTCGTCGGCGGGGTCCCGGTCGTCGATCTCGACTACGTGGAGGACTCGACAGCCGAGGTGGACATGAACGTCGTGATGACGGGCGCCGAGCGCTTCGTCGAGGTCCAGGGGACCGCCGAGCGCACGCCCTTCGACCAGGCCCAGCTCGACGGCCTCCTCGGCCTCGCCCGCCAGGGCGTGGCGCGGCTCCTCGCGTTCCAGCGGCGCGCCCTCGCCGAGCGGACGACGACGGTCTTCACCTTGCCGTGACGCCGCGGCTCGTGCTGGCCACGGCGAACGCCGGCAAGGCAAAGGAGCTCGCGATCCTTCTCGACGGCCTGGGCTACGCGGTTGTCTCGCACCGCGATCTCGGGAGCGTCGAGCTCCCCCCCGAGGGAGCGACGAGCTACCGGGACAACGCCCTCGAGAAGGCCCGGACCGCGGCGCGGGCTGCGCCGGGCGCCGTCGCCGTGGGCGACGACTCGGGGCTCGAGGTCGACGCGCTCGGCGGGCGACCGGGCGCGGCGTCGGCTCGGTACGGGGGGTCGGGGCTCACCGACGCCGAACGCGTGACGCGGCTCCTTGCCGAGGTCGGGCCGGTGGCCTCACGCGGCGCCCGCTTCCGCTGCCTCCTCGCGCTGGTCGCGCCGTGGGGCGAGGAGGCCGTGGTCGAGGGGGTCGTGGAGGGCGTCCTGACCGACCGGCCGCGCGGGAGCCGGGGGTTCGGCTACGATCCGATCTTCCTGGTGCCCGCGCTCGGGCGGACGTTCGGCGAGCTGCCGGATGCCGAGAAGGACCGGCTGAGCCACCGCGCGCGGGCCGCCGCCGCCGCCCGCCCGATCCTCGTCCGGTGGGCCACCCGGCTCCGCCAGGCGAGCTGAGATCGCAACCGGCCGCGGCCCGGCGGGCCGAGCGGCTCCGGTGGTACGATCGGCCGCGGCTGTGGATCCCGAACGGTTCCTGCGTGAGCTGCCGCGCCGCTTCGCCGACTACCCGCGCTCGGAGCACCCCCGGGACCGGCGCTTCGCGCCGATCCTCGCCGACGTCGGCGGGCTCGCCTGCGAGAACAACCTTGCGCTCCTGAACCTCGCCGCCTCGCTCCTCGCCGTCGGCGAGAGCTACGTCGAGATCGGGTCGTTCAAGGGGCTGAGCCTGATCGCGGCCATGCTCGGCAACCGGGGCGACTTCGTCGGGATCGACGACTTCTCGCTCAAGGAGGGCAGCCGGGCGCTGCTCGAGGCGAACCTGCGCCGCTACGACCTGTCCGGTCACACCCTCCTGGAGGGCGACGCCTTCACGCTGCTCCGGCGCGGCGCGCTCGGCGATCGGCGGGTGGGCGTCTACTACTACGACGCCGCGCACGACTACCGGTCGCAGCTCCGCGGGCTCGAGCTCATCGAGCCGTACCTCGCCCCGGACGCGGTGCTCATCGTGGACGACACGGACTGGGACCAGGTCGCGCGCGCGATGCGGGACTATCTCGGCGGCCAGCCGCGGGCGGAGCTCCTCGTCAAGCTGGACGGCAAGGACCTCGGCCAGCCCTGGTGGTGGGAAGGCGTCCAGGTCCTGCGCTGGCGCGGCAACCGGCCGGCCCGGGCTCCGCGGAAGGCACCCGGCCGCGCGGCACGGGGATAGGCCTGTCGGGTGCGGCTGGCGAGCGCGCGCGTCTTGGCCGATGGCTGGGATGCGCCAGGATGCCTGATTGCCCCAAACAAGGTGATTGAGGGAGTCTCGAATGCTGAAGAAGTGCGCCTTCGCCAACTCGCTCGCCGTCCTCACGGCGGCGCTCTACGTCCTCTTCGCCATCCTCCAGCTCGTCGCGCCGCGGGTGTTCCAGGTCTTGTTCGATGCCCAGTTCTTCGGCGCGAATGTCGCCTCGCTGTTCCCGAAGGTTCAGCCTTCGGCCGCGTCCCTGGTGACGCTCGTGCTGATGATCGGCATGTCGTGGGTCGGGGGATACGCGTGGGCCTGGCTCTACAATCGGTTCGCGAAGAGCGCCTGAGCGGCGGGAAGCGACACCCCCAGCGGCCATCCCGGGTCGAGGTCGAGCGGCGAGGCCGGCCGCCGAACCCCTGCCTAAAGTGTTGTAGGATAAGCGGGTCGGGGCGTGGCGCAGCCGGGTAGCGCGCCTGCCTTGGGAGACGGTTGACACAACGTCCCGTGTCGGCCTAACCTTTCCCGGATAAGTCTTTTTCGTCAGCGCCCGTTCTGCTCCGGTCCCAGAAACTCCCGGCCTGACCCCGCAAAAGCGTCAGCACCACGTCTGCAGCGCTTTTCTGTTGCCGAGGCACGTTCCCAGGGGTCATCATCCGCGTCAACTAGCCGGGAGATGCCCTACCCGGCCCCGGAGCTTAGGGCGATGCGCGTGATCTGCTCCTGGTGCGAGGCGGAAGGGAAGCCATCCGTCGTCCGCGAGAAGGAGCCTCTCAACGACCTGGAGGAGACCCATGGGGTTTGCCCAGAGCACAAGGAAAGGCTCGAGTGAAAACGGTGTAGTTATTCGGTTCCGGCACGAGCCGGACCGCGTGTGCATAACGCTCGGGTAGAGACCGCTCATGAAGGGGTAGAAGCCAAGGCTGCTCAGGGGATCCTGGGAACTAACCCCAAACGGCAAATAACTCAGGCGGCCAGATGGTGAGCGACCTGCCCATACAGTGTCTCCGTCGCCGGGTTCTCGGTGAGGCGCAGCACGTTGCGGCCCCCACGGCGGGTCAGGCGCCCCGCTCGGGCGATGAGAAGGAACCGGAGGGTGCGCAGGCTGCGGAACACATAGGCATACGTCCGCTTGCGGGACCGCGGCTTCGGCTCCGCCAGGGTGTCCAGCTGGAAGCTCCGAATCAGGTTGTGGGCCAGGATGCCGAGTTGCTGCCAGGCGCTGTTGGCCGCGTAGTGCTTCGTGGGCACGACGTCGAGCGCGTACTCCCCTTTAAGTTCGGCGATGGTCTTTTCCTGGGCGCCCCGGCCGCAGGCGAACGCCCACAAGGCCGCCGGCCCGAGCGCCAGGTTCGTGGCGACGGCGGAGTACTCGTAATGACCATCGTCGGGCGTGAACAGGTCCATCTGGAAGTTCCGGCGCGTCTCGTGGGCGACGTGCTTCCGGTAGAGGACCACGCGAAGGTGCAGGTCCTGCCACTGGGAGACGACCAGCTCGGTCTCGTGGCCCGTGACGCCCGGCGCGACCGAGTCCCATCGGGGGCAGGCCGCCGCGATCGTCTTGAGCGGCAGCCAACTCCAGTACCCGACCTTGATCGCGTACCCACAGTCCCGGGCGGCGAGCAGCTGGAGAATCCCGCGCTGGAAGAAGGCCGCGTCCATGCGGAACTCCAGCGCCACGCGCCGGCCGAGCTGACGGCGGAGGTCGTCGATCACCTCCCGCAAGAACGGGACGGCCTGCTTGGAAT
>DATBGA010000037.1:0-4820 GCA_036558225.1 Candidatus Methylomirabilota bacterium
CGTCTCGCCCAGACGGTCGGCCTCGCCAGGGTCGTCCGGACGGCACGGGACGTCGGGTTCACGAGCTGGATGGCGCCCGTGCCGGCCCTGGCCCTGGGTAGCTTCGAGGTGACGCCGCTCGAGCTCGCTGCGGCGTACGCGACGCTCGCGAATGGCGGCACGCGCGTGAGCCCTCGTGGCGTGCGGGCAATCGACGGGCGCGCCGACGCCTCGACCCCCGACGCGGCCGTCGCAGTCGCACGTCGCGGCGCATCGCCTGTGTCGCCCGAGGAGGCCTACCTCCTCACGCACCTCCTGCAGGGCGTGGTCGACCGCGGCACGGGCGCCGCGGTCCGGACGCTCGGACTCGGCGGGGCCATCGCGGGCAAGACCGGAACCACGAACGACACGCGCGATGCCTGGTTCGCCGGGTACTCACCGCGCCTGGTGGCCGTCGTCTGGGTCGGATTCGACGACGGGACGCCGCTGGGGCTCTCGGGGGCCCGCGCCGCGCTGCCGATCTGGGCCGACTTCATGCGGGCGGCCGCCGCGCTCGAGGATCCGGGCGAGTTCACCGTGCCGCCCACTGTCGCCTTCCGGCAGGACTGCGACAGCCCGATCCAGGAGGTGTTCCTGCCCTTGACCGAGCCCGCGGAGCCGTGCGGGCCCGCGGAGCTGACGGGGACGCCCGGCCTCCTGTCGCTGTTGCCCGGGTCGCCGTTTCCGCCGGGCTCGAGCGACAGATGAGGGGCGTGCAGGGCTGCTCGGGATGAGGCTCGACGACCTGTTTCTCCGGGTCCAGCGCGCCATCGACCGGATGGTCCGGCGTCTCCGGCTCGGCGCCCCGCCGGTGGCCGGCCGGCGGCGCCTCCTGATCGTCCAGATCGACGGCCTCTCGCGCGCCGTCCTCGAGCAGGCGCTGGCCCGGGGGGACATGCCGGTCCTCCGGGGCCTCTTGAGCCAGGGCGGCCATCGGCTGTCCCCCATGACCGTGGGCATTCCGACGTCCACGCCGGCCTTCCAGATGGCCACGATGTACGGCGTGCAGCCGGACATTCCCGGATTCCACTACCACGACAAGCGCCGTCGCACGGACATCCACTTCCCGCGGGCCGGCCACGCGGCGTTCGTCGAGGCCAGCCAGGCCGCGAGCCGCCCCGGGATCCTGCGGGATGGCAGCGTCTACGGGTGCGCGTTCACCGGGGGGGCGGAGAACGACCTCTTCAGCTTCGCCCGCCTCACGCGGCCGCGGGCGCCGGGGCTGGTCAGGCTCCTCTCGGCGTTCGTGCTGGTCGCCTGGGTGGCGGCCAAGAGCGTCGCGCTCACGGCCGCCGAGTTGGTCGGGATGATCGGCCGGGTCGCCCGCCGCCCGCGCGAGTGCGGACCGGCGTGGAGATGGTTCAAGAAGAGGATCGCCCTCTCGGTCTGGACACGACAGTGGTTCACGTTCGCGGTCGCCCGCGACATCTTCGACGGCGTGCCGGCGATCTACGTCAACTACCTCGATCACGACGAGGCCGCCCACGCCTTCGGCCCCCGCAGCCGCCAGGCGTTCGCGGGCCTCCGCGCGGTCGACCGGTCACTCCGGCAGATCCGGCGCGCGCTCCGCCGCGTGCACGAGTACCGCTACGATCTCTACATCCTCGCCGATCACGGCCAGGCGGCCTGCACGCCCTATGCCGCGATGACGGGCGGCCGCCGGTTCGAGCAGGCGTTCTTCGACGAGATCCTTCCGGCGGTCGACGCCGGCCGACACGGCCGATCTGCCACTGCGTTCCGGACCGAGGCTCCGGCTGCCCGCGTCGAGGGTGCGGGGGCCGCAGAGCCGGGCCCGCCGGCCGCGGGCGGGAGTCTCGAGCTCGGCTTCGAGCCGTATCTCGACGTCCGCGAGGCGTGGGAGTGCGACGGGATTCGCGTGGTCTCCGCCGGCCCGAATGCGTTCGTGTACTTTCTCGACACGCCGGAGCCCGTCCAGCTCGAGTCGATCGAGGGGCGCTGGCCGGGCCTTCCTGCCCTGCTCTCGAAGAGCGCCGGCGTCGGCCTCGTCCTGGCGCGCGCGAAGGACGGGCCTGTCTACTTCTGGCGTGGTGAAGCCCATCGCCTCGCAGCCTCGGAGCCTGGCCCCTTCGGAGAGCGGAAGGATCGAGCGCTCGTCCTCCGGGACCTGACGGCGCTGATGGCCATGCCGAGCGCCGGCGATCTCGTCGTCTACGGCATCGACGCGCCGGAGGGTCACGTGTCCTTCATCCCCGAGCACGGCGCTCATGGAGGCGCGTCGCTCGAGGAGCTCCACACCTTCATCGTGGCGCCCGCCGAGATTCGACTGCCCGCGTCGGTCGACCATCCGCTCCAGCTGTACGAGCTGTTCGTCCGCTACCGCACCCTGGGCTCGGGCTCCGATCCGGCGACACCGTGTCGCGCCGACGACACGAGCATGCCTCGCCGCCCGCGCGTCCAGCAATCGACCCGCGATTCCGCCCCTTTGCCTCGATGCAGCGATGCTTTCGCGCTGCGAGGGTCTGGCACGCGACTCGCACAAGCACCTCGGCATGAGATGCGAGACTCGCGGTGAGCCGGCTCGCGGAGAAAGGCGGACTCGACAATGACACGCACGCTTTGTGGCGCCATGGTGGCGCTCGGATTGCTCATGTGCTCCTGTCAGCCCGTGGCCTTCGCAGGCGGCGCGCTGATCGCGACCACGGCCCCGCTGGCGGACGGCTCCGAGGAATCCGTCAAGGCGGCGGTGACGGCGGCGATCGACAAGGCGGTGCTCGGAGCCTCGGCGATGGGCTTCGCGTGGTTCCAGCTCCGCAACGCCCAGGTGTCGGGGAACGAGGTCGCGATCGAGATCCTGGCGACGGACGAGGAGCCGGGTCAGGCGGACCAGGTGAATCCGGGCACGCAGCCGGACGCCACGGGGAATGACGAGGACGTCACGGACCAGCCCGGCTCCGGGCTGCCGCTCCCCGAGACCTCGCGAGTGCAGATCTGAGACGGTAGCGCGTCACCGGCCCTAGACCATCGCCGCTCGGCTCGAGCCGGGCGGCGATGCCGTCTCGGCGGGCGCTCAGACCTCCACCGTCTGCCCCTCGCGGGCGGCGAAGCACCACAGCGCGACCCCGCGCTCGGCGATGAGCTCTTTCGCCAGGACCTCCATGCCCGTGACCACGTCGTCGGAGTGCATAGGGTCGTGGTGGAAGAGCGCGAGCGCCTTGACGCCGCCCTGGAGCGCGACCTCGACGGTGGCGCTGAGCGACGAGTGCCCCCAGCCGACCTTGGCGGGATACTCGAGGTCGGTGTACTGCGCCTCCCCGATGTAGAGATCGGCGCCCTTCACGAAGCCCACGAACGCGTCGTCGAGGACCCGCCCGAACTGCTTTCCGGCCTCCGCCTCGCGGCTTCCCGCCTCAAGGGTTGTCCGGTAGGGTTCGTGGTCGGTCGCGTACACGACGGTTTTGCCGGCGCGCTCGACCCGGTACGCGAGGGCCATGCCGGGGTGGTTCAGATACGTCGCCGAGACGCTGACGTCGCCGATGCGGAAGGGCTCCCCGCGGTACTCGTGAACGTGGATCGACGACACCAGGTCACCGAGGGAGACGGGGAAGTAGTCCGAGTCCATCTGACCGCTCAGGACCCCCTTGAGCGACCGTCCCTGACCGACCGAGCCGTAGATGTGCAGGGTCGTGCCCGGCGAGTAGGCGGGCACGAAGAACGGGAAGCCCTGGATGTGGTCCCAGTGGGTGTGGCTGACGAACAGGTGAATGGTGAGCGCCCGTCCCCGGAACTCCTCGGCGAGGGCGAGGCCTAGCTCGCGGATCCCCGTGCCGGCGTCGAAGACCAGGATGTCCTGCCCGGAGCGGAGCTCGACGCACGCGGTGTTGCCGCCGTAGAGCGTCGTCCCCGCCCCCGGCGCCGCGATCGAGCCCCGGGTGCCCCAGAATCGCACGGTGAGGCGCGGCGCGGCCCGATCGGCCCGCAGACGCTCCACGCGGGCCACCAGCTCGTCGGGGGAGAAGGGCTTCACCACGTAGTCGTCGGCGCCCATCTGCCGCGCGCGCTCGATGTCCGGCTTGTACGACTTCGCCGAGATCATGACCACGACGGTGCGCGCGAGCTCGGGATCCTCTCGGAGTGTCCGGAGCACCTCGAACCCGTGCAGGTCATCCATGATGATGTCGCAGACGATGACGGACGGACGGTGGGCCTGCGCGAGGGCGATCCCAGCGGTGCCCTGCTGGGCGGTGAGGACCGTGTAGCCGCGGCTGCCGAAGACGAAGGACAGGAGGTCCAGGAGGTCCGGATCGTTGTCGATGACCAGCAGCGACTCGCCCGTCGCGGGAGGAACGCCAGAAGGGGGCGGGGACCCCGGGCCGGTCATGGCCCGCGCCGGACCGGCGGCGCGACGAAGGCCGTCAGCGCCAACACTGGTACCCGGCTGTCCCGACCCCGGGGCACGGTCCGAGCCCGCTGGGTGAGGGCATGTCCATCCGCTCCCGGCATCCCGATGTCGGACACTAGCACGTCGGGCGGCCACCGCGCGAGGTGCTCGAGAGCCTCAGAGGGCCGGCGCTCGACGCGCGCGCCCCACCTCAGGAGGGCCGAGCGTCTGGCCCTGGCCTTTCCGGGACGGCCCGGGGTGAGCCCGCTTCCGCGAGCTCGCTCAGCCCCCGGCTGCCCGATCGAGGAAGCCCGCGGCGATCAGGAGGCCGCCCAGGACCGCGTGGAGCCAGACATCGTGTCCGCCCAGGGGCACCAGCCCGAAGCCGGTCGGGGTGAGGATGCCGACCACCGCCAGCGTCGCATACGCGATCCCCGCGATCCGGCAGTAGGCGGTCGCGCCG
>DATBGA010000038.1:0-3114 GCA_036558225.1 Candidatus Methylomirabilota bacterium
GCACCGCCTGGGCGCCCTCGAGCACGGCACGTCCGACCGCGCGGGCAATCTCCTCAGCATCAACCAGGAGGTGCCGGACGCGCTGTTCGACGAGCGGCGCGCAGTGTCGATGCCGCTCCGCGCCGGCCAGGCGTCGCTCCACGACGGGATGCTCCTCCACGGAAGCCATCCCAATCGCTCGAGCCGCCGCCGCTGTGGTCTCGCGGTTCGCTTCACCACGCCCGACGTCCGCCAGGTGTCGCCGAACTCTGTCCGCGGATACTACCGCGCCGTGCTCGTGCGCGGGATCGATCGCCATGGCTACTTTCCGCCGGCCGAGGTGCCCTGGCGCCCCTGACCGCGTGACGTCTCGCGCGGCGGGTCCCCGAGCGGCGCCATGATCGCGCGCGTGTTCATCGGTGCGCCCCGGGTCCGCGGCCGTCTCCGACGTCTGTCCCGCGGCGGAATCCTCGGGACCCTGGTGGCGGGCGGGCTCCTCGGCGGGGGTGCGGCCGGCGCGGCGCCCCCGGGCCCGCCCGCCCGTATCCAGGCGCGCTTCGATCTCGACGCCGGCGCTCCGAGCCCGTTCCCCGCCGACTGGCTCACCGTGCCCGATCGCGCGCAACGGACCGGACTCCGGATCGCGAATCCTCCGGTGAGCTGCGCGCCGCCCCGCTCCGTCTGCGACGACGGGAAGCTTCTCGCGGAGCTCGACGGCTTCGACCTCGAGCCACGCCTCGCGCTCCGCTTCACCGGCGTCATCGATCTGGGGAGCGTCAGCCCCCGCAGTGTCTTCCTGGTCCGGCTGGGCGCGGGACCGCCGGAGATCACGGGCATCGACCGCCTGGTCTGGGATCCGGCCACCTTCACGCTCTACGCGCGTCCCGAGAGCGTGCTGGAGCCGGAGACGCGCTATGGGCTCGTCGTGACCCGCGAGCTGCGGGATTCCGGCGGCCGGTCCGTGGAGCCATCGGCGAGCTTCGCCGCAATGCTTCGGTCGGGCGGCGGGCCGCCGCTCGGCGCGGAGCATCGCGCGGCCTTCGGCCTCCTTCGCCGGGCGCTCGAGCGCCGTCTCATTCGCCTGGATCGGGTCGTCGTCGCCTCGGTCTTCACGACCGGCAGCGTCTCCGCGTTCCTCGAGCAGGCCCGCGACGCGCTCGACCGACGGCCGCCCGCTGCCGCGCTGATGACGGCGCCCGAGGGCGGCGGGCGCGCCTGGTTCGCGCGCGGGTTGCTGTCGCGCCTGGTGCTTCGCCGCCAGGTCGGCCCGGCGAGCGCGCTCTCGGCGAGCACGACGGCGTCCGACGACCCTCCGGACGGGTTCCGGGACGATGTGCTGCCCCTGGAGGCGCTGCCGCGCGATGTGGTCGGCGGCATTGGAATCGGCTGGTACTGGTCGCCCTGGCACCTCTCGCCCGAGCGCCGGATCTTCGAGCCGCCGACCGGCGGGGCCCAGCGCGCGCCGAGCGTCGACCGCGCCGTGCCGTTCGTGATCGTGATGCCGGCCGGCCGCCCGCCGCCGGAGGGATGGCCGCTGGTGGTGTTCGGGCATGGGTACGGCGGCGAGATGCTCTCGAGCGCGCTCCTTGTCGCGGGCGGGCTCGCGCGCCACGGGATCGCGACGATCGCGATCTCGGTCGTGGGCCATGGCGGGGGACCGGAGAGCCAGCTGCTGGTGCAACAGAACGACGGGCGACGCTACGTGGTCCGGGTCCCGGGCCGTGGCGTCGACCTCGACGGTGACGGACGCATCGGATCGACCGAGGGACTGTCTCCGCTTCCGGGCGGACCCCTGGCAGCGCTCGGGCTCCGGGACGGCCTGCGGCAGCAAGTGGTCGACCTGATGGCCCTCGTGCGCGCCGTCGGGAGTGGGAACGGGTTCGACGTCGACGGCGACGGCGTCCCGGACACCGGGAAGGCGCCGATCACCTACGCGGGCCACTCCCTCGGTGGGATCTACGGCACCGTATTCCTCGCGGTGGAGCCGCGCGTGCGCGTCGGCGCGCTCGTCGTGCCGGGCGGTCCGGTCTCCGAGGTGGCACGGCTGTCGCCCGTGTTCCGGCCGCTGGTGAAGGAGGCCCTCGCGCGGCGGACGCCGCCGCTCCTGAACCTCAGCGACGGTTTCCGGGAAGACTTGCCGCTCCACGGTGATGGGCCGGTGGTGGCCCCCGCCCCGGGCGCCCTCGCGATCCAGGAGTACCTCGCGCGGGTCGAGTGGCTCGGCCGCCGCGCCGACCCCGTCGCGTACGCGCGGCATCTCTGGCGGTCGCCGCTACCCGGGGTCGACCCCGCGCGCGTGCTGGTCGAGTACGCCCTGGGGGACCGCGTCGTGCCGAACCCGACCACCGCGGCGCTGGTCCGGGCCGGGGCGCTGGGCGACCGCACGGTGGTGGTCCGGACGGATCGCGTCGTCCGCGCGAGCGCCGCCGAGTGGCCCGACCCGCATGGGTTCCTGCTCGCCGTGCGCGCGCCCGGCCTCGTCGGCCGCGTGGCGATGCTGGCGCAGGAGCAGGTGGCTCGCTTCCTGAAGGACGAAGGCGAGACGCTGTGGATCCCCGAGAGTCTGTCCTCCGCCGGTCCCGACTCACGCTTCCTGAGCTTCGACTCCGACAACTGAGCCGAGGCCCGAACTCCGGGGCCCGGTCTCGACGTTGGCGTCCGAGCCAGAACGCCAAAGTGCGGGGTCAGGCCCTGACTTTGGTTTCTCGGCCGGGACGTCAAACCGTGGGCCTGACCCCGGAGCTTCGCTGTGGATCCGCCGATCCCGACTCGCGCTCCCGGCGTCAGACTCCGACGACTGAGCGATTCGCCGGCCTCGCCCGGTCGCGTGGGCCCCGCAAAGGGGGAACCCCCGGACGGCGCCCTGACCGCCGGGGTACAATGACGAGGTCTGCTGCATCCGTGCGCCAGGCCTCGCGCCGGCGCATGCGGTGACCCCGAGCCGGTGAGGGCCCATGAAAGTTCTGAAGATCGTCCCCGAGCGCTGCACAGGCTGTCTCCGATGCGAGCTGGCGTGCTCGTACGTGCAGACCGGCTCGTTCCAGCCCGCCAAGTCGGTGATCCGCGTGTCGCCCTTCGAAGGGCACACGAGCTATGCGCCCTACACGTGCTTCCAGTGCGCCGAGGGCTGGTGCA
>DATBGA010000039.1:0-22326 GCA_036558225.1 Candidatus Methylomirabilota bacterium
TCGCGGCGGCGACCCGGCGCGGGATCCTCGTGACGAACACCCCGGGCGTGCTCACCGAGACCACCGCCGACATGGCCCTGGCGCTCATGCTCTCCGTGGCGCGCCGGGTCCCGGAGAGCGATCGCTTCGTCCGCGCCGGGAACTGGACAGGGGTCTACTGGAGCCAGCTGATGGGCGTCGACGTGCACGGCGCGACGCTGGGGATCATCGGGCTCGGCCGCATCGGCCAGGCCGTCGCCCGGCGCGCCGCGGGCTTCGGCATGCGCGTCCTCTACCACAACCGCAAGCGCGACCCCGAGGCCGAGCGGAGCGTGGGCGCGGAGTACCGCTCGAAGCCCGAGCTGCTCCGCGAAGCCGACTTCGTCGTCCTCGCGATCCCGCTCACTGCCGAGAGCCGGCACCTGATCGGCGCCGCCGAGCTCGCGCTCATGAAACCGACCGCGTTTCTGGTGAACGTCGCGCGAGGGCCGGTCGTCGACGAGGGCGCGCTGGTCGAGGCGCTCCGGGCCAAGCGTCTCGCGGGCGCCGGCCTGGACGTCTTCGAGGACGAGCCGAAGGTCCACCCGGGTCTCCTCGGGCTCGAGAACGTCGCGCTCACGCCCCACATCGGCTCGGCCTCCGGCGCGACTCGGCTCCGGATGGCGACGCGCGCCGTGGAGAACTGCGTCGCCGCGCTCGAGGGGCAGCGGCCGCCCAACCTGGTCAACCCGGAGGCGTGGCGCTCGCCATGACGCGCGGAAAGCTCTGGCTCGTCCTCCTGCTGCTCCTGCTCGCTGGCGGCGGGTTCCTCTACTGGCGCCAGCGCCAGCCCCCGGTCGCGGTGACGATCGAGCCGGCCTTCGCCGCGCTCGGCCAGACAGCGCGCCCGATCACGGTCGTGCTCGACGCGCCGGCCGCCAACCTCGCCGCGGTCGAGGTCCGGGTGGTCCAGCAGGGCGCCGCGCGCCCGGTGCTGAGCGAGGACCTGACCGCCCAGGGCACCCGGAGCCTGCGGAAGGCCGTCACGCTCGACGCGGCGGCGCTCAAGCTCCAGGAGGGCCCCGCGGAGCTCGAGATCGAGGCGCGCGATACGCTCTGGCGCCCGCGCCCGCCGCGCGGGCCCCGGCTGGTCCACCGCTTCGTCGTCGACCTCACCCCGCCGAAGCTCGAGCTCAAGACCGCCACGGGCTACATCAAGCACGCGGGGGCCGGCATCGTGGTCTACCGGCCCGAGGGCGCAGTGCGCTCCGGGGTCCGGATCGGGAGCGAGTTCTTCCCGGGAGTTCCGGGCCTCGCCCAGGATCCCGCCGTGCAGGTGGCGCTGTTCGTGATCCCCTACAACGGGCCCGAGGTGGCGCCGTCCGTCGTGGCGGTCGACGAGGCCGGGAACGAGCGCGTGATCGGGGTTCCGGTGACCTTCCTCCCCGTGCGCTTTCCGAAGGACACCATCACCCTGACCGAGGCGTTCCTCCGCCGGAAGATGCCGGAGCTCGTGCCGCAGACGCCGGCCACCGCCTCGGCGGAGGAGCTCCTCCAGGCCTTCCTCCGCGTCAACGGCGAGGGACGCAAGGGGTTCGAGGCCAAGAACCGGGAGATCGGGCGCGGGGAGACTTCGCCGAAGCCGCTCTGGACGGGCGCGTTCCGGCAGCAGTCGAACACGAAGGTCTTCGCCAACTTCCCCGAGGAGCGGACGTACCAGGTGGACGGCCGCACCGTCGACACGCAGTGGCATCTCGGCATCGACCTCGCCTCCAACCGCCGGAGTCCCGTCGAGGCGTCCAACGCCGGTCGCGTCGTGTGGGCCGGCCCGAACGGCATCTACGGCAACATGGTCGTGCTGGACCACGGCCTCGGGCTGATGAGCCTCTACGGCCACCTCTCCGACATCGCCGTGAAAGTGGGGCAGACCGTCTCGAAGGGCGAGGTGCTCGGGCGGAGCGGAGAGACGGGGCTGGCGGGAGGCGACCATCTGCACTTCGCGCTGCTCATCCACGGGGTCTACACGAGCCCGATCGAGTGGTGGGACGACCACTGGCGGAAGGACCGGATCGCGAAGCCGCTGGCCGACGCCGGCATTGCCCTGCCGGGGATCACCGACGGCGTGTCGGCGGCGAGCGAGACCTCCGGACTCACCGCACCTCCGCCCCCCGCGAAGCGCCGGCCGCCGCGGGCCCGGCGCTGAGGCCGATCCCGCGGCGCGGGGCTCGCTACCAGGGACGCGCCGCGCGCCCCTCCAGGATGACGGCGAGGACGGTCCCGCCCACGGCGAGCAGCAGGAGGAGCAGGGCGGCGAGGCGCGGGCCACGCGGCAGCGCGTCGGGCGGCCGGCGGGCGCCGAGCCAGCCCCAGATCGCGCCGAACCCCATGAGGCCGAGCGCCAGCGCCAGGTAGGCGAGCCGCAGCTGGTCCATCCGCGACAGTGTGGCGTAACGTGCCGGGGGGAGGCAAGAGCCTCGGCGTCCGGATCGTCCCCGACGGCCCCGGACCTATCCGGCTTCACCCGGACCCCCTGATCGGCTAGACTAGGCCCCGGATCTTGCCGGAGGCCGCGTGTGGTACTGGTGTGTCGCTGCCTACGCTGCGGCTACGTTCAGCCCGGGGAAGACCCCCCAGAGCGCTGCCCTCACTGTGGGGCACCGACGGAAGACTTCGAGCTCGTAGAAGAGGACTGAGCCCGGCCTGGACCGGGCGGGAGGTGCGCCCTAATGGCCATCGTGACGATCGCGCACGAGACGGGGTCGGGCGGGCCTGAGATCGGGATCGAGCTGGCCAAGCGGCTCGGGTTTCGCTACGTCGACCGCGACATGCTGTCCGAGGCGGCCCAGCGCTACGGCGTCGGGGAGGACAAGTTGACCGAGCTCGACGAGAAGAAGCCCTCGCTCTTCGAGCGGTTCGACGTCGAGACCCGGCAGTACATCACCGTGCTCCAGTCCGCCCTGCTGGACGCGGCGGAGCAGGACAACGTCGTCATCAACTCGCGGGGCGGCCAGGTGCTGCTGCGCGGCATCTCGCACGTCCTGCGCGTCTTCGTGATCGCCCCCTTCGAGCTGCGCGTCAAGCGCGTCATGCGGAAGATGTCCGCCCAGGCACAGGAGGGCGTGGACGTCCGCACGACGGTGGAGATGGTGCGCCACAGCGACCACGAGAAGCACGGGCGGATGCGGTACCTCTTCGACGTCGACTGGGGGGACCCCGCGCTGTACGATCTCGTGCTGAACACCGAGAAGCTCACGATCGAAGCGGGCGTCGAGGCCCTCGCGGGGCTCGTCCGCGCCCTCACGGCGACCGCCGAGTCGCGCCAGCAGGTGCGCGACCGCGCCCTCAGCTCGCGAGTCCGCTCCGCGTTGGCCGCGCACCCCGACACGCGCAAGTACCGACTGACCGTCGAGTCCGATCGAGGCGTGGTCCGTCTCGAGGGGACGGCCGCGCTCGAGCGGGCCACCGAGGTGGCGCGGACGGTCCCCGGCGTGGTGGACGTGAAGAGCCAGCTGCTCGAGGTGCCGCCCATCCCGCCCTTCGTCGCCTGAGGGAGAGGCGCGGCCTACCGGACCTTGACGACCCGGCTCGCGATCCCGCGGCGCGCGAGTGCCTCCCGGTACGCCTGGGCGTCGGCGCGCCGGGCGAACTGCCCGTACCGGATGTGGTATTGGCCGCTGGGCGCCAGCGCCTCGCTCACGCGCACCTCGAAGCCCCGGGCGCGGATCGGGCGCGCCGCCGCGACGGCCGCGGCCAGCGAGGAGTGGCGTCCGAGGACGACCTCCGGGACCCCGGCTTCCTCGACCACCGTGCCGCGCCCGATCTCTCGGGCGGCCTGGCGGGCCTCGTCGGCCGAGGCGAAGCCCGTGGCGGTGACCACGAAGAGCCGTGCGGTATCCTCCTTGCGGAACCGCACCGTCGCGTGCCCGAGCCGGTTGAGCTCGGCCTCCAGCCGGTCCGCGGCCTCCCCGGGAGGGAACGGGCCGCTCTCGAGCGCATATCGCTCCGGCGGCGGGGCCGGCGGACGTGACACGACGGGCACTCCGCCCGCCGGCGTCTCGGGTCGTCCGGGCGCCCGCTCGGCCGAGGTGGCGCCGTCGTCCGGGTCGGGGACAGCCGGGATCGTCACCACCGAGGGGGGCGGCGTGGCCAGGCCCCGCCACCGTGGCCATGGCCCGGCGAGCCGGTCCACGAGGAGCCAGGCGATGACCACCGCGAGGACGACGACGCTCGCCGCCGCCAGCGGCACATGGGTGTATCGCGAGATCAGCCAGCGCATCGGAGGCTTGAAGTGATGTTCGAGACCGTGCCCGGGGAAGTCAAGACGTTTGTGGGCGGCGCCGGCGCGCTGGGCCCCGCATGAGCCGTCTTCTCCTCAAGACGGGCCTCGCCGTCGTCGTCGCGCTGGCGCTGGGCTTCGGAGTCGGGCTCGGGCTCCAGCTCTCGGGCCTCCGATGGCCGGGAACCGCGCCGCCGCCGCCGCCGCGCGCCGCCGGGCCGACGACCGCGGACGTCCAGCGAGCCTTCGTAGGCGTCTCGGACCACCTCCGGCCCGCGGTCGTGAACATCGCCACTGCGCACTTCCTGCGCCGACAGCGTCCCCGGGGAGGGACTCCCACCCCTGGCACACCGCCGAGCCTGAAGGACTACTTCGACCAGTACTTCGGCCAGATGCCGCCCGGGGAGCGGGAGCGCTCCGGCGTCGGCTCCGGCGTCATCATCGACACGCAGGGACACATCCTGACGAACCTCCACGTCGTCAAGGGGGCGGACGAGATCACGGTCCGCTTCTACAACAAGAAGGAGGTCGCGGGAAAGATCGTCGGCACCGACGCCGCGACGGACCTGGCGGTCATCCGGATCCCCGTCACCGAGGGCATGATCGCGGCGAAGCTCGGCGACTCCGATCGCATCGAGGTCGGTGAGTGGGCCATCGCGATCGGGAGCCCGTTCGGGCTCGAGCAGACGGTCACCGTCGGTGTCGTGAGCGCGACGGGCCGGTCGGAGGTCGGGATCGCGCCCAACGAGACCTTCATCCAGACGGACGCGTCCATCAATCCCGGAAACTCGGGCGGCCCGCTGCTCAACGCCCAGGGTGAGGTGATCGGCATCAACACCGCGATCCTCTCGTCGGGGCAAGGCATCGGCTTCGCGATACCGATCAACACCGCGCAGCGGGTCGCGAGCGCCCTGATCGCGCGGGGCCGGGTCCAGCGCGGCTGGCTCGGGGTAGCGCTCGAGCCCCTGAACGAGGACCTGGCCAAGGCGCTCGGCGCGCCCAAGAGCCAGGGCGCGGTCGTCAAGCGGGTGCTTCCGGGCGGTCCGGCGGAGAAGGCGGGGCTCCTGCCGAACGACGTCATCCTGCGCTTCGGCGAGACGACCGTGGACGGCCTCCAGCATCTCCAGCGCCTGGTCCTCGACGCGCCCGTCGAGCGTCCGATCACCCTCCGCGTCCTGCGACAGGGCAAGGAGGTCCAGGTGTCGGTCACGATCACCGAGGCGCCCGCCGAGCGTCCCGGGGCGTCCTGAGGCGTCCCGTCCATGGTCTTCTCCTGGCGCCGTCTCCGCGAGCGGGCAACCCACGTGCTCCACCTGGACGAGGAGCCGTCGCGCCTGGCCGTGGGCATGGCGGCGGGCGTCTTCATCGGCGTCACGCCCTTCTACGGGCTCCACACACTCCTGGCGCTCGCCGCGGCCTACGTGTTTCGGCTCAACAAGGCGGCGACGATCACCGGGGCCTGGCTGAACCTCCCCTGGTTCGCGCCCTTCGTGTACGGCTTCTGTCTCCGGCTGGGCGAGGCCGTCCTCACGGGCGACTGGACCAGCTTCTCCCTGGCCAGCATCCACGGACTGGCGGCGTACCTCCGGGCGAGCCCGCGGGAGACCGCCGGCACGCTGTACCAGGCCCTGTGGAACATGCTCTTCGTCGCCTCGAAGCCGCTGTTCGTCGGGACGACCATCGTGGGCCTGGTGCTCGCGGTCGCCGCCTACTTCATCACGCTGGAGGCGGTGCGCGACGTCCGCCGGCTCCGCGCGCGGATGCACCCGGTCCCCGGGCCGTCGGGACCGCCCCCCCGGAGGACGGAGCGCGCCCCCTGATGCCCGGCTTCCGGTCGCTCCTCGAAGCGCTGTCTCTCCTGCTGGCGCGGGCGCTCTCTCTGGGCGAGGATGCCGCCCACGTGCTGGCCCGGCTCGCAGCGATCGCGGGCGCGGTGCTGGTCGGCTGGGTTGGCTACCGCCTGATCACGGTCGTGATCCGCCGGCTCCTCCAGCCGCTGGTGGGAGCGACGGACTACCCGGCCCGCGCCCAGCGAGCCCAGACGCTCGGGCCGCTCCTGACCAGCACCGCCCGTTACATGATGGCGTTCCTGGTCGTCATCGTCATCCTGCAGGAGATCGGCATCGACGTGCGGGCGCTCCTCGTGTCGGCCGGAGTGGTGGGCGTCGCGATCGGCCTCGGGGCGCAGAGCCTGATCCGCGACGTGATCATGGGGTTCTTCATCCTCCTCGAGAACCTGATCGCGGTCGGCGACGTCATCGAGGTGGGCCAGCACACGGGCGTGGTCGAGTCGGTCGGGCTCCGCGTCACCAAGATCCGGAAGTTCTCGGGCGAGCTTCGCATCGTTCCGAACGGGGAGCTCACCGCGTTCGGGCACCACACCGCCGGGTGGGCCCGCGTGGTCGTCGAGGTCTCGATCGACTACGGGGAGGACGTGGACCGGGCGCTCCGGGCGCTGGGCGAGGTCGGCAAGGCGCTCGCGTCGGCGCACCCCGCGATGGTCCTGGAGCCGCCGACCGCGGAGGGCATCCTGCGGTTCGGCCTGGGCGGCCAGCCGGAGGCGGTCCTGCGCCTCCACGCGCGCGTCGTGGCCCTCGAGAAGGGCCCGCTCGAGCTCGAGGCCCGCCGGCGCGTCAAGGAGGTCTTCGCCACCTACGGCATCCAGGCCCCGCGCCCCGCCATGGAGGTCCGCCTCGTCCCGCCGGCCGGCGTCGGGACCGCCGAGAGCAGCCGAAAGGAGTCGGTCGCATGAGGGTCCGCACCGCCGTGTTCCCGGCCGCGGGTCTCGGCACCCGCTTCCTGCCCGCGACGAAAGCCCAGCCCAAGGAGATGCTGCCCCTCGTCGACAAGCCCATGATCCAGTACGTCGTCGAGGAGGCGGTGGCCGCCGGGCTCGACCGAATCAGCCTCGTCACCGGGCGCGGCAAGCGCGCCATCGAGGACCACTTCGACTCGGCCGTCGAGCTGGAGTTCTACCTGCAGGAGCGGGGGAAATGGGAGGAGCTGGCCCAGATCAAGACGATCTCGGACCTGGCTTCCGTGTCGTACGTCCGCCAGAAGGAGCCACTCGGCCTCGGCCACGCCATCCTGTGCGCGCAGCCCCTCGTCGGCGACGAGCCGTTCGCGGTCTTCCTCGGCGACGACATCATCGTGTCCGACCCCCCGTGCATCCGCCAGCTCCTCGCGGTGTTCGAGCAGCACGGCGACCCGGTTCTCGCCGTGAAGCGGGTGCCCCGCGAGCAGCTGTCGCGGTACGGCGTCATCCGCGGGAACCCGGTCGCCGAGGACGTGTACCTGGTGGACGACCTGGTCGAGAAGCCCGCGCCCGAGGCGGCGCCCTCGGACCTGGCGATCATCGGCCGGTACGTCCTCACGCCCGACGTGTTCCCCATGCTCGCCGAGACGCCCCCCGACCACCGCGGAGAGATCCAGCTGACCGACGCGCTGCGCCGCCTCCGGGCCCGGCGGCCGCTCTACGCGGTCCGCTTCTCGGGGCATCACTTCGACACTGGCGAGAAGCTGGGCTTCCTGAAGGCGACCGTCGACATGGCGCTCGCCCGGCCCGATCTCGGCGACGCCTTCCGGGAGTACCTGCGCGGCATCAAGCTCTGACAGCCGCCCCGGCTGCTCTGCGCTGCCGGTAGCGAGGACAGTCCGCACCCGGCCGCGACGTCGACGCCGCGGCCGTCGCTCGATCGGCCCCGCGAGCGCGATGCCGGCGCTCTGGCCGGAGAGCCGCCGTGACTATCCGAGGCCGGATCTCCGGTCCTACACGCCGCCTTGAGGGCGCTCCTCGGGCGGGCCCTCGCGGTTGCTTGTGGGGGTAGGGGGGGTCTGCTAAAATCCTGACACCTTTAACGTTCTCGGGCGAGCAGGGACAACCTCTTGATCTCTCGCATGCTTGACGGGGCGTCTCCTTCCTTCCCGGGGAGGCTCTCGCCGATCGGCCGGCCGACCGCGATCGGGCCTCGCCGGCGAGTCCCGTCGTCCCGGCGGAGACCTGGGCGTGCCTGACAAGCGTCCCTTCCACCTCGCGACCAACCAGGAGATCAAGTCCGGTGAGGTCGCCGACGTCTACTTCAACCGGACGGTGCAGATCCTCCGGGCCCGGGGCAACCGCGCCCGGGTCAAGGCCGAGGTGTACCTGAAGAGCCTGCCGGGGGACTGGCGCTGGGGCATCCTCGCCGGGATCGAGGAGGCGGCCCACCTCCTGGACGGGCTGCCGGTCGACGTGACCGCCATGGACGAGGGGACGGTGTTCGGCGCCTACCAGCCGGTCCTCACCGTCGAGGGCACCTACGTGGACTGGGCCGAGTACGAGACGGCGCTCCTCGGCCTCCTCTGCCAGGCCTCGGGGATCGCCACCAAGTCGGCCCGCTGCAAGAAGGCGGCGGGCGACCGCCAGGTCATCAGCTTCGGCGCCCGGCGGATGCATCCCGGGCTCGCGCCGATGATCGAGCGAAACGCGTTCGTCGGCGGCTGTGACGGCGTGGCGGTGACGAAGTCGGCCGAGCTGATCGATGCCGACCCCATGGGCACGATCCCCCACGCGCTGGTGCTGGTGATCGGCGACACCGTGGAGGCGCTCCGCGCGTTCAACGACGTCATCGATCCGAAGGTCCGCCGGGTCGCGCTGATCGACACGCTCCAGGACGAGAAGTTCGAGGCGATCCGCGTGGCCGAGGCGCTCGGCCGCGACCTCTACGCGGTCCGGCTCGACACGCCGTCCTCGCGCCGGGGCGACTTCTACCGCATCCTCGAGGAGGTCCGCTGGGAGCTCGACTACCGCGGGTTCGAGTACGTCCGGATCATCGCCACCGGCGGCATCGACGAGTACCAGATGCCGCGGCTCAATCCCCTGGTGGACGCTTACGGCGTGGGAACGGCCATCGCCAACGCCCCGGTGCTCAACTTCGGGCTCGACATCATGGAGATCGACGGCCGGCCGATCGCCAAGCGCGGCAAGCATTCCGGCTCGAAGCGCGTCCTGCGCTGCCGCGCCTGCGGCAAGACCCTCGTCGTGGCTGCCCACAAGCCGGTCGACCGGTGCCCGTGCGGCGGATCGTTCGAGGACCTCCTGAAGCCCCTCATCCGCGGCGGCCGCGTCGTGCGCGACCTGCCGCCGCCCCGCACGCTCCGCGAGCACGTCCTCGAGCAGCTCCGGCGCGTCGAGCTCGAGCTGCCGGGGGCCGGCGGACCCCGCGGCGACTTCTGAGCGAATCGATGCCATGGGCCTCCTGGACGAGATCGTCGCCCGGAAGCGGGTCGACGTCGCCGCCCGGCGCGCCGCCGTCCCGCGCGGCGCGCTCGCCGCGCGGACCGCGACCCTCGCGCCCCCGCGGAGCCTCGCGGCGGCGCTGACCCCGCGCGCGGTGGGCGAGGTCCGGATCCTCGCCGAGCTCAAGCGCGCGTCCCCGGTCAAGGGCGTCCTCGCCAAGGGATTCGATCCCATCGCCCGCGCGCCCGAGTACGTCCGGGGCGGGGCGGCGGCCCTGTCGGTGCTCACGGACCCCCACTTCCAGGGCGGCCTCGGCGACCTGGACTCGGTCCGGGCCCGGGTGGACTGTCCCGTGCTCGAGAAGGACTTCGTCGTCGACGAGTACCAGCTGTGGGAAGCACGCGCCCACGGCGCCGACGCCGTTCTGCTGATCGTGGCGATCCTCGAGCCGGACCGTCTCACCGACCTCTTCCAGATCGCGAAGGGGCTCGGGCTCTCGGCGCTGGTGGAGGTCCACCGGGAGGCCGAGCTCGACTGCGCGGCGGACCTGGGCGCCGGGCTCATCGGGCTGAACAACCGGGACCTCACGACGTTCCGGACCGACCTCGCCACCACGGAGCGGCTCGCCCCGCGCGCGCCGCAGGGCGCGTGCGTCGTCTCCGAGAGCGGGATCGCAACCCGCGCCGACGTCCTGCGCGTCCGCGCCGCCGGCGCCCACGCGGTCCTCGTCGGCGAGTCCCTCTCCCGGAGCGGCGACCCCGCGGCGAAGCTTCGCGAGCTTCTCGGATGATGAGCGCGACGAACGCGGATCGCACGCGCGGGGCGAGGAGGGTCACCCCTCTCCCCGGCCACAGGCCGAGGGCCGTCGATCGCCGGGGAGAGGTCGCCTCAGGCCGAAGGCCGTCCAAGAGTGGGGGGCGACCCGGATGAGCCAGCTCCGCGTCAAGATCTGCGGGATCACGTCCCTCGACGACGCCCTCTGGGCGGTGGAGGCGGGCGCCGACGCCCTCGGCCTGATCTTCGTGGAGGGCACGCCGCGCTACGTCACGCCCGCCGCCGCGGCGGCGATCGTGGCCGGGCTCCCGCCGCTCGTATGCCCGGTGGGCGTCTTCTGGGACCATTCGCCGGCTCACGTGGCCGCCGTCGTCGCCGAGTGCGGGCTCGCCGCCGTGCAGCTCCACGGCGCGGAGCCGCCCGAGGCCGTCGCGGCGATGCCCCGGCCCGTGCTGAAGACGATCAAGATCGGGGCCGCGGGCGACCTCGCCCAGCTGGACCGCTACAAGCCGGCGGCGTTCCTCCTGGACAGCCCGTCGCGCTGGAGCGAGGGCGAGGCGCGCGTCCCCATCTCCTGGACGCTCGCCCGCGAGGCGACGGCGCGGGGGCGGGTGATCCTGTCGGCGGGGCTCACGCCCGAGACCGTGGGCGAGGCCGTCCGCGTGGCGCGGCCGTGGGGCGTCGACGTCAACTCCGGCGTCGAGACCGCGCCGGGCCGCAAGGATCCGGGGAAGGTCGCGCGCTTCGTGCGCGCGGCGCGCGCCGCGGCCGCCCGGCTGGACGAGGTCGGCGAGGGCGACGGTGGGTAAGCGTCCCGAGCTGCCGCGCCTGCCCGATCGCACCGGACACTTCGGGGCGTTCGGCGGTCGGTACGTGCCCGAGACCCTCATGACGCCGCTTCTCGAGCTGGAGGCGGCGTACCGCGAGGCGCGGCGCGACCCGGCCTTCCGCGAGCGCGTCGCCCAGCTCTCGCGGGAGTACGTCGGCCGCCCGACGCCCTTGACGTTCGCCGAGCGGCTCACCGAGCATGCCGGCGGCGCCCGCATCTACTTGAAGCGGGAGGATCTCTGCCACACCGGCGCCCACAAGATCAACAACACGCTCGGGCAGGGGCTCCTCGCCCAGCGCATGGGCAAGCCCCGGATCATCGCAGAGACCGGCGCCGGACAGCACGGGGTCGCGACGGCGACGATCACCGCCCTCCTCGGCCTCGAGTGCGAGGTCTACATGGGCGAGGAGGACACGGCGCGCCAGGCGCTGAACGTCTTCCGGATGGAGCTCCTCGGGGCGCGCGTGATTCCCGTGCGCTCGGGCAGCCGGACGCTGAAGGACGCGATGAACGAGGCGCTCCGGGACTGGGTCACGAACGTCCGCACCACGTACTACTGCGTGGGGTCGACCGCCGGCCCGCACCCGTACCCGGTGATGGTGCGGGACTTCCAGTCGGTCATCGGGCGCGAGGTGCGTCGCCAGCTCGACGGCCTTCCCGATGTGCTCGTTGCCTGCGTGGGCGGGGGCTCGAACTCGCTGGGCCTCTTCCATCCCTTCCTCGGTGATCGCGAGGTCCGGCTGGTCGGCGTGGAGGCGGCGGGAGCCGGGCTCCGGAGCGGGCGCCACGCGGCGCCGCTCTCGGCGGGCATCCCGGGCGTGCTGCACGGCAGCCTGTCCTATCTGATCCAGGACGAGGACGGCCAGGTCCTGCCGGCGCACTCGATCTCGGCGGGGCTCGACTATCCGGGCGTCGGGCCCGAGCATTCCTGGCTGCGTGACACCGGCCGGGCCGAGTACGCCGCGGTGACCGACGAGGAGGCGCTCGAGGCCCTCGGGCTGCTCACCCGGCTCGAGGGGATCATCCCGGCGCTCGAGTCGGCGCACGCGGTGGCCCACGCCGTCCGGATCGCCGCCGCGCTGCCGCGGGAGGCCCGGCTGGTGATCGGGCTCTCGGGCCGCGGCGACAAGGACGTCGAGACGGTCCGCGCCGCCCGCGCCGCACGCGGCGGGGCCGGGCCGCAGGCCGGGGACGGCCGTGTCGCGCATTGAGGCGGTGTTCGCTCGTCTCCGCGCCCGGCGCGAGCGGGCCCTCGTCCCGTACTTCGTCGCGGGGGACCCGAGCCTCCAGGTGACGGCGCGCCTGGTCGAGGAGGCCGACGCCCGCGGCGCCGACGTCATCGAGGTGGGCCTGCCCTTCTCCGATCCCCTGGCCGACGGCCCCACGATCCAGCGGGCCGCGGTCCGGGCGCTCGAGCGGGGGACGAGCCTGTACCGCCTCTTGCCCGTGCTCGCGGACGTGGGCAAGCGGATCCGGGCGCCGCTCGTCGTCATGACCTACCTGAACCCGCTCCACCGGTACGGGCTCGACAAGGTGACGCGGGACCTCGCGAGCGCCGGGGTCGCAGGGCTCATCGTCCCGGACTGCCCGATCGACGAGAGTGGCCCGCTCGAGAAGGCGGCCGGCGCCGCGGGCCTCGATCTGGTGGCCCTCGTCGCGCCGACCAGCGGGCCGGAGCGGGTGCGCCGGATCGCGCGCGCGAGCCGGGGCTTCGTCTACCTGGTCCCGGTCACGGGCATCACCGGCGAGCGGACGGAGCTGCCGCCGGAGCTCGTCCAGCTGGTGCGCGACCTGCGGGCGGTGACGACCAAGCCGATCGGGGTCGGGTTCGGGATCTCGACGCCAGCCCAGGTGGCGGCGGTCGTCCGTCACGCCGACGGCGCCATCGTCGGCAGCGCCATCGTGCGGCTGGTCGAGCGCCTGGCCGACGACCCGGAGCTGGTCACGAAGGTCGGCGACTTCGTCGCCGCCCTCAAGGCGGCGACGCGCGGCGGGGCCGCCGGCAACGGCGGCGGTCCGGGGGCGTAGGGCGCGCGATGGCCTGGATCTTCGGCCGCGACAAGCCGCGGAAGGCCACCACCGAGGGCCTCTGGATGAGGTGCGAGGCCTGCCGGGAGATCGTCTACCGCGCGGACGTGGAGAAGATCGGATGGACCTGCCCGCGCTGCGGCCAGCCGTTCCGGCTCTCGGCGCGTGACCGCCTGGAATTCCTGCTCGACCCGGGCTCGTTCGAGGAGCGCGACGCGGGGCTCCGCTCCCAGGACCCGCTCGGCTTCAAGGACAACCGCGGGCGCTACGCCGACCGGCTCCAGTCGTCGCGGAGCAAGACCGGCCGCGAGGACGCCCTGGTCTCGGGGGTCGGCCGGATCGACGGGCACCCGATCGTCGTGTGCGTCTTCGAGTTCGCGTTCATGGGCGGGAGCATGGCCTCCGTCGTGGGCGAGAAGATCACGCGGGCGATCGAGCTGGCCACGCGGAAGCGCATTCCCCTCCTGATCGTGACGTGCTCGGGCGGCGCCCGGATGCAGGAGGGCGTGCTGTCGCTGATGCAGATGGCGAAGACCTCGGCGGCGCTCGGCCGGCTGGCCGAGGAGCGCGTGCCCTACTTCGTTCTCCTGGCGGACCCGACGACGGGCGGCGTGACCGCGTCCTTCGCCATGCTCGGCGACCTCATCCTTGCCGAGCCCAAGGCGCTCATCGGGTTCGCCGGGCCCCGGGTGATCCAGGAGACCATCCGCCAGCCGCTCCCCGAGGGGTTCCAGCGCTCGGAGTTCCTCCTCGAGCACGGGATGGTCGACCGCGTCGTCGAGCGGAAGGATCTCCGCGAGACCCTCCGGCGCCTCCTCGCGTTCTTCGCGGAGCCCGTCGAGCCCCCGGTGCCGTGAACGCGCCCCTCGAGCGGCTGCTCGGCCTCGCGCGCTGGGAGCGCGCCGGGATGCGGCTGGGGCTCGAGCGGATCGAGGCGCTCCTGGACGCCCTCGACCGCCCGGAGGCCATGCTCCGCATCGTCCACGTCGGCGGGACGAACGGGAAGGGCTCGGTGTCCGCCCTGACCGCGGCCATCCTGCAGGCGGCCGGGCTCCGCACGGGACTCTACACCTCGCCCCACCTGCTCGACGTGACCGAGCGGGTCCGCATCGACGGGGTGGCCGTCTCGCGCGAGGTCCTGGCCCGCCATGCCGCGCGGATCGAGCGCGCACTCGACACCGGCGTGGCCACGTTCTTCGAGGCGATGACCGCGGTTGCCCTGGCCGTGTTCGAGGAGGCGAGGGTCGACGCGGCGGTCCTCGAGGTGGGGCTCGGCGGGCGCTGGGACGCGACGAACGTCGGGCGGGCGCTCGTGTCGGTCGTGACGCGGATCGACTACGACCACCAGGAGTTCCTCGGGCGCCGGCTCGAGGACATCGCCGGCGAGAAGGCCGGCATCATTCGCGGCGGCACCGTCCTCTCCGCCGCCCAGGCGCCGGAGGCCATGGCGGTCATCGAGGCGCGCTGCCGAGCCGTCGCCGTGCCGCTCCGCGTGGAGGGGCGCGAGCTGATGGTCGAGACGCGCGCGAGCGACCTGGAGGGCCACCGCCTCGACCTTCGCGGCCCGGGCTTCGCCTACGGCAACGTGCGGCTCGCCCTGCCCGGGCTCTACCAGCCCGCCAACGCCGTGCTCGCGGTCGGCGCCGTCCGGGCGTTCGCGAGCGCGTCGGACCTGCCCGTGTCCGAGGCGGCGGTGCGGGCGGGATGCGCGGCAGTCAGGTGGCCGGGGCGCTTCCAGGTCATCCCGGGGGCCGCCGGGCGGCCCACGCTGGTGCTGGATGGGGCCCACAACCCCGGAGGCGCGACGGCCCTCGCCGTGTCGCTCCGCCATCACTTCGCCGGGCGCCGCCTCGCGCTGGTGCTGGGCGTCTCCGCGGACAAGGACCGCGCAGGAATCCTGAAGGCCCTGGCGCCGCTGGCGGCCCGGATCTATCTCGCGCCCGCGGACCACCCGCGCGCCACGCCGCCGCAGGAGCTCGTCGGCCAGCTGCCCCCGGTGGACGCGGAGGTGGTGCTCACACAGGGCTCCGACGAGGCCCTCGCGCGGGTGCTCGGCGAGCCCGGGATCGACGTGGTCTGCGTGGCGGGCTCGCTCTTTCTCGTGGCGGACGCCCTCCGCTGGCTTGGCGCCCGTGGCCTCGTCGCCGCCGTCTGAGGCCGCTCCGGCGAACCCGGGACCGGGGAGCGGGCCGGTCCCGCCCGCCGTCGACACCGAGTATCGCGTCGGCACCGCCTCCTGGCTCGACACGTCGCTGATCGCCTCCGGGCGCTTCTACCCACGGCCCGCGATGTCAGCCGAGGACCGCCTCCGCTGGTACGCGCGCTTCTTCGACTGCGTCGAGGTCAACTCCACGTACTACGCGCTGCCCTCGCCCCGGAACGCGATCCTGTGGGCGGAGCGGACGCCGCCGGGCTTCCTCTTCCACGTCAAGGCTTACAGCCTCATGACGGGCCACCACCCCCGGCTCGACAGCCTGCCGCCCGAGATCCGGCTCATGCTGCCGGAGGACGTGCCGCTGCGGCGCCGCGGGGAGCTGGACCGGGAGCAATTGCCGTCGGAGGCGCTGGATCGCTGCTTCGAGCTCTTCCGGGCAGCGCTCGAGCCCCTCGCCGCGTCGGGGAAGCTCGGCTACGTGCTCTTCCAGCTCGCGCCCTGGGTCCGGTACGACGAGGCGACGCTGGCCTATCTCGCCTCGCTGCGCGGCCGGCTTCCCGGCTGGCCGCTCGCGGTGGAGTTCCGGAACGAGACCTGGATTCCCGAGCGCACGGACGAGACCCTCGGCTTCCTCGAGCGGCACGGCCTCACCCTCGCGACCGTCGACGCCGTGTGGCAGCCCTGGGTGGAGGCGGCGACGACTCCCGAGTGGTCCGTCCTCCGGCTTCACGGCCGGAATCTCCGCGGCTGGCTCGACCAGCGCGCCGGCCGGGAGCCGACGGTGGCCGAGAAGTACGACTACCTCTACGGCGCGGAGGAGCTCGCCGAGCTCGCCGGCCGCGCCCGCCGCCTGCATCGCCGCGCCCGCCGCGTCGCGGTCACGTTCAACAACAACAACGAGGACTTCCCCACGCAGAACGCGCTCGACCTGAAGCGCCTGCTCGGCCTCGAGGCGCCGGACCTGGCCGCCGTGCGCGCCAGCTGGCGGCCTGCGCGACGGCGCGGGGCGCCGAGCCCGGGCGAGCCAGCGCTCTAGGACGACGAGACGGAAAGGAGATGCGAGTGATGCCAGCGAACATGCCCGGAGCCGCGGTGCCCGGCCGCGTCGTCGACGACCGGGTCGTCCCGGCCGGCGGCGAGTGGTCGGGAGTCGTCCCCGCCGGCCAGGTCCTCCGGATCGTGGACCTCGAGGGGCGCCAGGCGGTGGACTTCCTCTGCTACAGCGCCGCCGACACGAGCGAGCGGTACAACGCCGCCGACACGATGAAGTTCGCGAAGACGATCTTCCTCACGACGGGCCACGGCCTCTACTCGGGCCTCGGCCGCCGGCTTTTCACGATCGTCGCGGACACGTGCGGGCGCCACGACACGATCGGCGGCTGCTGCAGCGCCGAGTCGAATCGTCTCCGCTACGACGTCGAGGGGACGCCGAACTGCCGGGACAAGTTCCTCCAGGCGCTCGGGCGGTTCGGGCTGGGCCGGAAGGACATCGTCGCCAACCTGAACTTCTTCATGAACGTGCCGGTCGAGGCCGACGGCTCGATGGCCATCGTGGACGGCTGGTCGAAGCCCGGCGACCACGTGGACCTCCGCGCGGAGATGGACGCGCTGGTGGCCATCTCCAACTGCCCGCAGATCTACAACCCCTGCAACGGCGGGCGCCCGACCCCGATCCGGCTGGTGACCTACGAGGCCGGGCGGTCCGCGATCACGCCCGGGGGAACCCGGGCATCCGCTTGACCCGCCGGAGCTGCTGGAGATGGTCGCGGTCGTGAAGAGCCTGGAGCATCCACCACTGGCCGAGGTCCATCTCGCCGAGCGTGAAGTGCCGCCACGTGAACGCGCGGGGGTCGACCGTCGCCAGGCGCTCGAGCGACTGGTGGGTCCGCTCGCGGGCGGCCCGCATGTCGCGGAGGAGCTGAGCAATCTCGTGCCCCTTCTCGGGCCGCACGACGGGCGGCGCCTCGCGCGGACCCGGCGGCCAGGGAGGCACCGGGGCGAACCCGGCGAGGTCGGGCGGATAGGGCCCGACCGCGCCGCCCGTCTCCTTGAGGAGCTTCGAGGTAAGCTTGCCGGTGCTGATCTCGGCGAGGGTGAGGTGGTGAAGGATCTCGCCTGCCGACCAGTCGTCGGCGGCGGCGCGCCAGTCCGCCTGGGCCTGCGAGAGGCCCTCCGCCTCGCGGAGCACCTCCGCGCGCACGGCGTCGAGCTCCCGGGCGATGGCGTCGAGGGCGCCGGGCAGCGTCATGACGGTCTCCTTCCGGGCGGTGGCGGATGGCCGGCGGCCGCGCGATCCGGCTCGGCCGTCGGGCGGATTATAGCGCGGTCGCGTTCCTTCGCGAGGAGCGCGAGATGACGACGGAGCTTCGCCGGGGTCGTCCCCATCACCGGCACGCCGTTCGACGCCGCGGGCCAGGTCGACGAGGCCAGCATCGCGACGCTGGTCGAGTTCGAGGCGCAGTGCGCATCTACACGGCCTTCACCCGGGGGGATCGCGCGGCGGCGGCGATCTTCGCCCGCTACGCGTCCTACATCCGCTACGAGGGCCAGCAGGGGATCGGCCTCGCGCTCCGGAAGGAGCTCCTCCGCCTCCGCGGCATGATCGCGACCAGCGTGGTGCGCCAGCCGGGGTCGGCGCTCGACGACGTGACGCGGCAAGAGCTCGCCGACATCCTCGCGCGCCTCGGCATCCTGGAAGGGTCGCCGACGCCTCGAGCGGCCGTCGCGCGGTGAGGTGGCCGGAAAGCTAGCGCCAGAGCGTCAGCGCGAGCAGGAGGACGGCCAGGATCAGCGCTGCCAGGCGCCAGCGGGCGGTGGCGCGCGACAGCTCCTCGCCCCGCGAGGCTCCTCCGTCGGCTTCCTCGCAGGGGGCGTAGAACTCGAGCTCCGTCGCGTCGGTGCGCTTGCGGATGACGGTCCACAGCGCCTGGTCGGGCGTGGGCTCCCCCGCGGTGCGCTCCAGCGAGACCGGCAGCGGAGTGTCCGCCGTGATCCTCAGCGAGACCTGGCCGCCGTGCGGGAGTGGCTTGCCGTGAATGCCGTCGCCGAACGAGACGACCGTGCCGCCGTCGTCGCTGATGCGGAGCGTGAACACCCGGCTGTCCGGGCCGCAGTCGGCGAGCGTCGAGCGGCGGGACCATCGCTCGCCGTTCACGGTGAGAGTGATCGTGTCTTCGTCACGCGCCGCCATCGTCTCCGTCCAATCGGCCCGGGCCGTCGGGTCCGCCCGGGGCCAGGATAGTCGAAGCTCCGGCCACGCGCGAGCCGTCGTCGTGACGCGACGCGGATCTCCACGGGTGCCCGCCCTCATGGACATCGAACGGCGACCGTCACCGCGTTTCCCTTTCGTGACGCGTACTTGTGAGGCTGGAACCGAACGGGCTCCAGGCCGGTCCAAGAGGACCGAGGGACCCGCATGTCGGCTTGTTCGGGCGTCGTCGTGTGCGATAGCCTCAGCGCGTGGGTAGCGGCACCCGTGGCTGAGCCGGCGCCAGGCGATTCGGCCGAGTTCGTCAGCCGGCTCCGCGCGGGCGACCGCCGGGCGTTCGAGGAGCTGGTCCGCACCCACCAGCACCGTGTCTACGGGCTCGCGCTCCGCATGCTCGGAAATGCGGCGGAGGCCCAGGACGTCGCCCAGGAGGCCTTCCTCCGGGCCCACCGGGGGCTCGCCGAGTTCCGGGGGGACTCCCGGCTGTCGACCTGGCTGTACGCCATCGTCTCGCGCCTCTGCCTCAACCGTCTGGCCGGAAGCGAACGCCGGCACGCCCGTCACGGCGAGGAAGCGCTCGCGCGGCTGCCCGACGCCGGCCCGGGTCCGGACCAGGCGCTCGAGCGAGACGAGCTCGAGGAAGCGCTCCACCGGGCGATCGGGGAGCTGCCCGAGGAGCGTCGTATCGTCGTCGTCCTGCGCGACGTCGAGGGTCTCGCCTACGAGGCGATCGCCGAGGTCCTGGAGCTCCCGGTGGGCACGGTGCGGTCCCGGCTGCACCGCGCGCGGCTCGATCTCAAGGAAAAGCTGGAGCGGTTCTTCCCATGACGTGCCACGCCGCCCGCGAGCAGCTCTCCGCGCTTCTGGACGACGCCTTGTCCGCCCCCGAGCGCCAGGCCCTCGACGCGCACCTGGCCGGCTGCGCCGACTGTCGGCGGGAGCTGGCGCACCTCCGCGGGACGGTGGCGCTCCTCGAGCGCTTGCCGCCGGTGCACGCCCCGGCCGGCTTCGTTGACCGCGTGCTCGCCGCGGCGGAGCACCCGTCGTGGCCCCGGCGCGTCCTCGACGCCGTGTTCCGGCCGCTCCGGGTCAAGCTGCCGCTCGAGGCGGCCGCGGTGCTGCTGGTCGGCGTCTCGGCGCTCTACGTGTACCAGCACGCGCCGGAGGTCCAGCAGGCGGCCCGGCGGGAGACGGTCGAGCCGCCGTCCGTGCCCGGCCCGGCGCCGGTCGCGCCGCCCGCGCCTCCCGCGGCGGGAAGCGCGCCGCATGAGCCGGACATTGCGCGCCAGGCGAAGCAGGCTCCGGCCGAGCAGGAGATGCCGCGCTGGAAGGCGGCGGCTCCGCCCGCCGTGACGCCGCCGGCTCCGGATGCACCGGCTGCGCCGCCGGTGGGCACCGGCGGCGCGGCGCAGGGGACGACGGCCGCGGCGAAGCCTGCCGCGACTCCGGAGCTGAGGGCCGCGGCGAAGCCGGACACGAAGAAGGAGGCGCCGGCCGAGGAGCGCGCCGACGCGGCGAGGGCGATGCCGTCGTCCGGGTCATCATCCGCGCCATCGTCTGAGAAGGTGGACAAGGTCGCGCAGTCGGCCGAACCGTCGCCATCGCGCGACGCGTCCGGTCCGCGCGCCGCCGCGGCGCCCCCGCCGACCGCGGCCGTTCCTCCGTCCGGCGAGCCCGCGGCGGCGGCCGACGCGCGCAGCCGGATGGGCGCTCCGGGTGCCGCGCCGCCGGCCGCCCGCGCGAACGAGGGCGCCGCGGGCGACGCGCTCGCGACGGCGAAGTCGCGGAGCTCGGCGCGGCTCATGCGGGCGGTCGACGCGAGCGGGCGTCTCGCGGTGCCCGCGCGCGAGCCGGCCGAGATCGCGCTCGACGCGCTGCTGAGCCGCCTCGACGCCACGCGGGTGGCTCGACGGCTCGAGGGCCGGCTCGTTCTCATCGACGTCGTCGTCGCCGGCCCGCGCTACCACGAGCTGCTCGAGGGGCTCGGGCGCATCGGCCGGTGGACGACGGAGCACGAGCCGAAGGCGCTGCCCCCGGAGGTCCGCGTCGAGGTCGCCATCAGCGTCGAGCCCTGAGCCCCTTTCCCCGCCTCCTCCGGGGAACTTCGCCGCGGGCGCCCGGTCCAAGAGACCGAGCTGTCAGACTCGACGAGACCCAGGAGGAGCGACCCATGCGCCGTTCGGTGTCAGCCGTGCTGCTCGCCATTGCCGTCCTGTCCCCGGAAGGGCCGGCGGCCGCCGCGCCCCCGCCCGCGATCACGCGCGAGAGCCAGCGGGACCTCATGGTCACGATCTACAACGGCAATCTCGGTCTGGTGAAGGACACGCGGGAGGCACGGCTGCCCGCGGGGACCAGCGAGGTCCAGTTCGCCGACGTCGCCGCGCAGATCGACCCGACCTCGGTCCACCTCAAGTCGGTCACGGACCCGGCCGGGCTCCGCATCCTCGAGCAGAACTACGAGTACGATCTCCTGTCGAGCCAGAAGCTCCTCGAGAAGTACGTCGGCAAGAAGGTCCGCCTCTACCAGGGCAACGGCTCGCACCTCGAGGCGACGCTCCTCTCGACCGACGGCCCGGTGTTCGACATCAACGGCGAGATCCACGTCGGCCAGTACGGCCAGCTCGTCTTCCCGTCGCTGCCGGAGAACCTGGTCTCGAAGCCGACCCTCCTGTGGCTGCTGCGCAACAGCACGACCGCGGCCCAGCGGGTGGAGGCGTCGTACCTGACCGGCGGCATCACCTGGAAGGCGGACTATGTGGTGATCCTCAACGCCGCCGACGACCGCGCCGACGTCACGGGATGGGTGACGATCGACAACAAGAGCGGCGCGACGTACAAGGACGCCGCGCTGAAGCTGGTGGCGGGCGACCTGAACCGCGCGCGCGAGGATCGCGTCCTCAAGGCGAACGAGGCGGCGCTGCGGACCGCCGCGGCGGCGCCGGCGTCCCACGACTTCGTTTCCGAGGGGTTCTTCGAGTACCACCTCTACACCCTCGACGGGCGGACCACGATCAAGGACAAGCAGACGAAGCAGCTCACGCTCCTGAGCGCCGCCGGCGTGCCGGTCCGGAAGGAGCTCGCCTTCTTCGGGGCGCGCGACTACTACCGCTCGCAGTACGGCACGCCGATGAGCAACCAGAAGGTGAGCGTCTTCGTCGAGCTCACGAACGCAAAGGCGAACAACCTCGGGGTGCCGCTGCCGAAGGGCAAGATCCGGGTCTACAAGGCGGACAAGTCCGGCAGCCAGCAGCTCGTGGGCGAGGACTGGATCGACCACACCCCGAAGGACGAGCGCGTGCGGATCAAGATGGGCGAGGCCTTCGACGTCGTGGGGGAGCGGACCCAGCGCGACTGGCGGAAGATCGGGGCCTCGACGTACGAGGTCGAGTGGGAGATCAGCCTCCGCAACCACAAGAAGGAGGACGTGGTCGTGAGCGTGATCGAGCCCATCCCGGGCGACTGGGAGGTCCTCCGCGAGTCGCAGGCCCACGAGAAGCTCGAGGCCCACACCCTTCGCTATCAGGTCCCGGTGCCCCAGGAGGGCTCGGCGAAGGTGACCTACCGCGTCCGTCTCCGCTTCTGAGCCGCCGGGCGATGCCCGCGCGGCTAGCCGAAGCGGTCGGGATCGAGCAGGCTGACGTCGGCCGGTGGGGCCGCGCCGCCGGCGAGCTGGGCGACCAGCTTGCCGGTGGCGGGGCCCAGCGACATACCGACCATCGCGTGCCCAGCCGCCATGACGAGATTCTCGACCTTCCGCGGGCGTCCGACGAGCGGCAGCCCGTCGGGCGTGCACGGGCGGAGGCCGCGCCAGATCTCGACCAGCGGCAAGCCGTCCGCGCCGGACGCCAGGAAGGCGCCGGCCGACCGCCGGACGGCCTCG
>DATBGA010000040.1:0-18476 GCA_036558225.1 Candidatus Methylomirabilota bacterium
CTCTTCGAGGTCCTCCTGCTGGATCACCTTCTGGCCGTGGCGGGCCGCGAGGAGCGCGGCCTCGTTGACGAGGTTCGCCAGGTCGGCACCGGAGAAACCGGGGGTGCCCCGGGCGAGCACCTTGAGGTCCACGTCGGGCCCCAGCGGGATGCGGCGGGCGTGGACCCGGAGGATCTCCTCGCGCCCCTTGACGTCCGGTCGCGGCACGACCACCTGGCGGTCGAAGCGCCCGGGCCGGAGGAGCGCCGGGTCGAGCACGTCGGGCCGGTTGGTCGCCGCGATCAGGATCACGCCCTCGTTGGTCTCGAAGCCGTCCATCTCGACGAGGAGCTGGTTGAGCGTCTGCTCGCGCTCGTCGTGACCGCCCCCGAGCCCCGCCCCGCGGTGGCGCCCGACCGCGTCGATCTCGTCCATGAAGATGATGCAGGGGGCGTGCTTCTTGCCCTGCTCGAACAGGTCCCGCACGCGCGAGGCCCCGACGCCCACGAACATCTCGACGAAGTCGGAGCCCGAGATGGAGAAGAAGGGGACGTTCGCCTCGCCGGCGATCGCCTTCGCGAGGAGAGTCTTGCCCGTCCCGGGGGGGCCGACCAGCAGGACGCCCTTGGGGATCTTCCCGCCGAGCTTCTGGAACTTCTGCGGGTCCTTCAGGAACTCGATGATCTCGCGGAGCTCCTCCTTGGCCTCGTCCACCCCCGCCACGTCGGCGAACGTGACCTTGTTGTGCTTCTCCGAGATCAGGCGGGCGCGCGCCTTGCCGAACGAGAGGGCCTTCGCGCCACCGCCCTGCATCTGGCGCATGAAGAAGATCCACACGCCGATGAACAGGATCATGGGGAACCACGAGATGAGGAGCGACATGTACCAGGGGTTCTGGTCCACCGGGCGCACGCTGATCTTGACGTTCTTGTCCCGGAGCAGCTTCATGAAGTCCTGGGACTCGACGACGTAGGTGCGGAACTCGCCCCCGTCCTTCAGCTTGCCGGTGACGAGGTTGCCCCGGATCGTGACGGACTGGACCAGTCCGGCGTCGACGTTCTTCAGGAAGTCGGAATAGTCCGGCGTGAACGTGGGCTTCTCGGACAGGCCGCCGAACACGTTGAAGAGGAGGACGACGACCAGCCCGATGACCATCCAGAGGGCCAGGTTCTTGTAGAACGGATTCATCCCCAGTCCGTCATCCTCCCTATCGGTCACGTGCGGCGCAAACCTGCGCAGCGTAAGCGCAGTATAGCATACGGCGCTGGCGCGGTCGGGGGGTCAGGGCCCGGCCGCGGCGGGCCGGCGCGGCGGCGTCCCCGGGAGACGGAACTGCAGGATAGTCAAGGCCTGAGCCCGGGATCGGAGACGTCGAGGACGCCGAGGTACGGCAGGTTCCGGTAGAGCCCGGCGAAGTCGAGGCCGTAGCCGACGACGAACTCGTCGGGAATCGTGAAGCCGACGTAGTCGAGGGAGACCGGCACCTCACGGCGGGACACCTTGTCCAGGAGCGTGCAGACCCGGAGGGTCCCGGGCTGCCGGGTCTCGAGGTTGCGGAGGAGATAGGCCAGGGTCCGGCCCGTGTCCACGATGTCCTCGACGATGAGGACGTCGCGACCCTCGATCGGCACCGAGAGGTCCTTGGTCAGCTCGACGATGCCGGACGACCGGGTCGAGGCCCCGTACGAGGACACGGCGATGAAGTCACACTCGCAGGGGGCGTCGATCGCCCGCATCAGGTCGGCGAGGAAGACCACCGCGCCCTTCAGCACCCCGACCAGGATCGGGGTCCGTCCCGCGTAGTCCTCGCGGAGCTGCCGGCCCAGCTGGTCGACGCGCGCGGTGAGATCCTCGGCTGGAATGAGGACGCGCTGGATTCCCGGAGGCACGCCGCCCTACCGGGTGCGCGGCGTCACCACGGGGCTGAGCCCCCGCTCGCTCCGAAGGTCCGCGGCCACGCGCTCGGCGTCGCCGCGGGCCGGAAACGTGCCGACCCGGACGCGGTAGCGAGGCCGGCCCTCCTCGGTGATCGAAGGGAAGACGTAGGCGTCGAAACCCCGGGCGGCCAGCCGCGCCCGCAGATCCTCGGCGAGGGCCCGGCTCCGGAACGCGCTCACCTGCACCGTCCACGCCTCCGAGTCCGCTGTCCCCGTCGCGGCCGCGAGGTGGGTCGGCGCCGACCGGGTCGGGGCCGCCGCCGCGGCACGCGTGGCGCGCGGTGGTCGGGAGGAAGGCGTCGCGACCGCGACCTTCGGCGTCCGGCGCTCCGGCGCGGGCCGGGGCGATTCCGGCGCGGCACGAGGCGGCTCGGACGCGGCCCGGGACGCCTCCGGCGCCGCCGGTGATGCCTCCGGCGTGGCGTCGGCCGCGGGGGCGGTCGCGGGCTCGTCCTTGGGCACCAGCCGCTCCTCGATCGTCGGCTTCCCGACCTGCGGCAGATCCTGCGTCGGCGCGGTCAGCGTCCGGTAGAAGGTGACCTTCTCCTCCGCCCGCGTGGCGGCGGTCTTGACGGCCGCCTCGACACCGCGCAGCGCATCCGGCTCCGGCAGCCGATGCTCGCGCCCGGCGTCGGCGCGCGCCGCTCCCTTGGGCCGGGCCGACTCGCGTCCCACCATGACGCCGGCGACGAAAACGAGGCTCACGATCAGGCAGAAGACGACGCCGAGCACGACGAGCTCGCGCCCGCCGAATCGGAACTCGTGACGCGGGCGGCCCAGGCGTCGGGCGCTCATCATGCCGGGGCTCACATCGTCACCGGAGCGGAGATACCCAGGAGCCCGAGGCCATTCCTGAGGACCTGGGCGACCGCCCGCGCGAGCCCGAGCCGGGCCCGCGTCGTCGCGGGCTCCTCCGGCCGGACGATCCGGAACGCGGGCGTGTGGGTGCCGAGGTGGTGGTAGGAGTGGAGCTGCGCCGCCAGGTCGTACAGGTAGACCGCGATCCGGTGCGGCTCGCACGCCCGGGCCGCGCCGGCGACCATGTGGGGGTAGCGAAGCAGCGTCTTCACGAGGGCCAGCTCCTCGGGCGCCGCGAGCGGCACGAGGTCGGTCGCGCTCCACGCCGCCGGCACCTCGACGCCGCGCTCCCCGGCGTGGTTGAAGACGCTCGCCACCCGCGCGTGCGCGTACTGGACGTAGAACACCGGGTTCTTCTGCCAGTCCTGCTCCATCGCGGCGTCGAGGTCGAACGTGAGGTGGTTCTGCGGGCTCCGGGTCGCCATGAACCAGCGGAACACGTCCACGCTGCCGACCTGATCCAGGAGGTCGTCGATCGTCACGTACGTCGCCCGGCGCGTCGACATCTTCACCTCGACCCCGCCGCGCGTGATCGTCACGAACTGGTGGATGAGGTAGCGGATCCGGTCGGCCGGCAGCCCAAGGGCCTCGACCGCCGCGACGACGTCCTTCGCCTCCTCGATGTGATCGGCCCCCTGCACGTTGACGATCGTGTGGAAGCCCCGGCGAAGCTTCTCGCGGTGGTACGCGATGTCGGGAAGCCGGTACGTCGGCTCACCGGAGGACTTCACGATCACGCGATCCTGGGGTCGCCCGATGGCGGAGAAGCGAAGCCACGTGGCCCCGTCCTTCTCGTAGGCGAACCCCGCCTCGCGGAGCGCCCGGAGCGTCTCCTCGATCTTGCCCTCGGTGTAGAGGGAGTCCTCGTTGTAGTAGACGTCGAAGCCGATCCCGAGCCGGTCGAGGGTGCGCCGGATGTCAGCGAAGATGCCGTCCTCCGCCGCCTGGCGAAAGACCGCCTCGTGACCGTCCCCCGCGAGGGAGTCGCCGTGGCGGTCGCGAAGCCCGCCCGCGATCTCCCGGATGTACTCGCCTTGGTAGCCGTCCTCGGGCAACGCCGCCGGGCGGCCGAGAAGCTCCAGGTACCGTGCCCGGACCGACTCCCCCAGGACCCGCATCTGGCGGCCCGCGTTGTTGAAGTAGTACTCGCGGATCGTCTCGTAACCCATGGCCTGGAAAAGCCTGGCCACGCAGTCGCCGAGGACCGCCTGACGGCCGTGCCCCAAGGTCAGCGGGCCCGTCGGGTTGGCGCTGACGAACTCGACCATCGCCCGCTGGCCCCGCCCCTCGGCGTGGGTCCCGTAGCGGTCCCCTTCGCCGAGGATCCCCGCCAGGACGCCGCGGCAGTAGGCGGGCGAGAGGAACACGTTGAGGAATCCCGGGCCGGCAACCTCGGCGCGCTCGATCTCGTCCACGCCCGGCAGGTGCGCGAGGATCGCCTCCGCGACCTGGCGGGGCGCCCGACGGTGCGACTTGGCGAGGAGCATCGCGACGTTGGTCGCGTAGTCCCCGTGGGTCGGATCTCGCGGCACCTCCCAGGCGACGTCCGAAGGCGACACCGCCGGCAGGCCGGCCCGGCCGAGGGCGTCCAGCAGCGCCCCCGACAGGACTGTGGTGACGTCCGTAGGCATGGTGTCGTCCACTATAGCCCACGTCCCGAGGGGGTCGAAGAAAAAGCCGGAGTTACGGCCTCTCAGCGCAGCCGGAACTCGACCCGAGCGCCCCCGCTCACGCGCGCGCGCCTCGGTCCCCCGGCGGCCCCTCGCCGAGGAGCGCGACTCCCGCCAGGAGGACGATGGTGATCGCGGCGGCGGCGCCCAGCACGCGGCGCGCCCGGCGGATCGCGTCGGGCGAAGTCGGCAGCGGGCCTTCGCCGAGATGGTACGCGCCGCGCTTCGCCAACCCCACGCCGAGCGCGCCGGCCATCGCCGCCATCGGCCAGCCGGCGTTCGGGCTGGCCGTCCGGTGATGCTGGGCCCACGCGACGCGGGCCGCGCCGGCGCCGCTCTCGCCGGCCAGCGCCGCGCCGGCCGCGAGGGCGCTGGCGCCGAGACGAGCCGGCACGAGGTTCGCGACGTCGTCGAGCCGTGCGGCGGCCTTGCCGAACCGCTCGTAGCGCGGGTCGCGGTAGCCCCACATCGCGTCGGCCGTGTTGAGCGCGCGGTAGGCCCACGCGGCCGGGAGCCCGCCCGTCGCGTACGCGAGGACGGGTGCCGCGATGCTGTCCACGAGGTTCTCCGCCGCGGACTCGATCGCCGCCGAGGCCACCTCGTCGGCTGCGAGCTCGGAGGTCGGCCGGCTCACCAGGTCCCGCCCGACGCGGCGCCGCGCGGCCTCGAGGTCGCCCGCCCGGAGCGCCGCCTCGACGCCTTCCGTGGCCTCGGCGAGCCGGCGAAGCGCGAAGGCGGGCTTGAGCGCGAGCGCCTCCAGCGCGATCCCGACGCCGCCGAGCCGCCGCGCCGTGAGCGCCAGCACGCGCGCGACTGCCCAGGCGCCGGCGGTGACCAGCGCCACGGCCGCAGCGCCGTCGGCGACGCTGCGGCCGGGCGCGCGCCGCTCCGCCCAGCCGAACGCACGCCCGAGCCAGGCCACGGGATGGCATCGCGCTGGCGGCTCACCCAGGGCGAGATCCAGGGCGACGGCCAGGAGGATGGCGGCGGGACGGCGGCGCATCATCGCGACCGGATCCCCTGACCGATCGCCCGGCGCGCGGCGCGCGCGACGCACCACCCGGCCACGGTCCCCGGCCCGAGGTACGGCACGCGCGGCCCGCACCCGGTCCACGCCAGGACGACCGCGTCGGTCACCGTTCCGGTGGCCGGCGCGCCGTCCGGCGTCAGGACGCCGGCCTCGGCCAGCGCTCCCGCCTTCGCCTCGGTGGCCGTGATGACGCCGTTGACCGCGGCGGCACGCTCGAGCGTCGCGTCGAGCACGACGATCACGTTGATGGTCGACGGCTGCCCCGCGACGGGTGGCGTGACGCCCGCGGCCACCGACGCCCCGAGCCCGACCGTCGCGACGACCCCGACGCGGACGCCGCCAGCCTCCTCCCAGACGCAGGCGGCCTCGTCGGTGAAGGCCGCGGTCATGAGCCCGACGAACGGCTCGACGATGCCGAGACCCCGCGCGAAGGCGCGGAGGTCCGCGCCGGGGTCGACGGAGTCGTAGCCGCGCCGCACGTGCATGTTCACCACGTGGCGCGTCACGTCGAGATCGCCGCCGACTACCGCCGAGGCGAGGACCCGGAGCGGTACCGCGCTCCGGACCCACACCGCGTCGGCGCGGGCCTCGATCTCCACGCCCGCGATCGAGGTCACCGCAGGCGCTCCGAGACGCCCGCTTCCTTGAACGTCGCCATCTCCCGGTAGCAGGCGAGCGCCGCGCGGAGGAGCCCGATCCCGAGCGCCGCGCCCGTGCCCTCGCCGAGCCGCATGCCGAGCTCGAGGTAGGGGGTGAGCCCGAGGGCCTCGAGCTGCCGCACGTGCCCGGGCTCGGCGCTCCGATGCGCCGCGATCATGTAGTCACGCGCGGCGGGCGCGAGGCGGGCGGCCACCAGCGCCCCGGCGGTGGCGATGAAGCCGTCGAGCACGACCGGGACGCGGCGGGCCGCCCCGGCGAGGACGACGCCGACGAGCCCGGCGATCTCGAAGCCGCCCAGGGCCGCGAGGACGCCGAGGGCATCGCCTGCGTCCTGCCGATTCGCCCCCAGCGCCCGCCGGACCGCGTCCACCTTCGCCACCCAGACGTCGTCGGCCACGCCGGTGCCGCGGCCGGTGACCATCGCGGGATCGGCGCCGGTGAGCGCCGCCGTGAGCGCGCTCGCCGCCGTCGTGTTGCCGATCCCCATCTCGCCGGTGCCGACGCAGTCCGGCGCGGCCGCCTCGACGAGCGCGGCCCCCTCAGCGATCGCGCGCACGGCCTCCTCGCGCGTCATGGCCGGCCCCTTCGTGATGCTGCGAGTGCCCGGCGCGATCCGCCGCTCGACGATCCCGGCGCGCTCGCCGAGCGGCGCCGCGACGCCGAAATTCGCGACCACGACCCGGGCGCCGACGTGACGCGCCAGGACGTTCACTCCCGCGCCGCCGCGCGCGAAGTTCTCCACCATCTGCGCGGTCACGGCCTGCGGGTACGCGCTCACGCCCTCGGTCGCGACCCCGTGATCGCCGGCGAGCGTGAAGATCACCGGGGCGTCGACACGGGGCATGGCGCTGCCGGTCATCACGACCACCCGCACGACCAGATCCTCTAGCCGGCCCAGGCTCCCGCGAGGCTTCGTCAGGCTGTCGAGACGCTGGCGGGCCGTCGCGGCCAGCCGCTCGTCGGGCACCACGATCGAGGTAATCAGTCGCTCGAGGGCGATCACGGGGGCGGGCCTCCTCCGGACGAAGGGTGAGCGTCGGGTGACTTCACCGTGAGCGGGCAGCCGGCGACCATCAGCACCACCTCGCCGACGGCCCGCGCGGCGGCCTGGTTGACGAGCCCCAGCGCGTCGCGGAAGCGCCGGCCGAGCGCCGTCTCCGGGTGGATCCCCCAGCCCACCTCGTTGGAGACCAGGATGAGGGAAAAGGGCGCACGGCGCGCGACGGCGGCCAGCTCCGCAGCGTCGGACACGAGGTCGTCCTCCGTCGATCTTGTTCTTTCATGAAGCAGATTTGCGACCCACAGATTGAGACAGTCCACGACCACGACGTCGGCCTCGCCCTCGAGCGCGGTCAACACGGACGGGAGCTCGACGGGAACCTCCACCGTGCGCCAGGCGGCGGGGCGCTCCGCCCGGTGACGGACGATGCGCTCCGCCATGTCCGCGTCCCCGGCCTCGGCGGTCGCGACGAACACCACCCGGCCGCCGTGCGCGCGGGCGCGAGCGACGGCAAACGCGCTCTTGCCCGCGCGGACGCCTCCCACGACCAGGAGGGTCTGGGGGCTCACGGCGCGCTAGTGCGGGGTCTCCGGCTCGGCGAGATCGCGTGAAGCAACCCGGGCCTCCCCTCGAAGACCGGTTCGGAGTGCGCGGGCTCCAGGCAGGTCTCCTGGCTCTCGGATCGTCCTACTCCCCGCGCCCTTCCCGACGTCACGCGCCAGTGGGCTTCCCTGCGGGTTTCGTCCCCGATCACAGTGACGGGGTCGCGGCGGTCTCGCACCGCCTTCCCTCTTGGCCCCGGGGGCACACCTGGAACCCCGTGAACGGCGCCAACGCTAGCAGGCGTGCCACACCCCGTCAAGAACGCGGCGCCGCAGCGCGGCCGAGGAGACCCGGGCTACCGGGCGAGGCGGGACTTCACGAGATCCGAGAGCGCCTTGCCGTCGACGGTCTTGCCCTGGAGGCGCGCGCGGGCGGCCTTCATGACGGCGCCCATGTCCTTGGGTGACGTGGCGCCGGTCTCGGCGACGGCCTCCTCGACGGCGCGCCCCATGTCGTCCGGCGAGGCGGCCTCGGGCAGGTACTCCTGGATGACCGTGGCCTCGCGCTCTTCCTTTCGGGCGAGGTCCTCCCGGCCGGCGGCCCGAAACTGCTCGGCGGCGTCCCGGCGCTGCTTGATGAGCGTGCTGAGGACGCGAAGGGCGTCGTCGTCCCCGAGGCTCCCGGGCACCTCGGTCTCTCGAAGCTTCAGGGCCGTCTTGACCATGCGCAGCGCGCCGAGCCGCTCGGCCTGGCGCGACTTCAGCGCCTCGGTCAGGTCGCGGTCGATCTGCTGGACGATGGTCATCACGGAGCCCCACGACTATAGCACCGGCGTCATCCGGGGCAGCGCGCCTCAGGAGCCGGCCAGCGCCAGGTCGGCCACGACCGGACGGTGGGCCGAGCCGGTCCGGCCGCCGACCCAGCTGTCGAGGGCGATCAGCTCCCTGCTGAAGAGGACGTGGTCGATGCGCATGTAGGAGACGTGCGGCCAGACCGAATGGCCGTACGTGTATCCGTAGCCCCGCCCCGCCGCGGCGAAGGCGTCACGAAAGCGATCCGCCAGGAGCCCGCGCATGACGAGCGACTCCGGCGGCGCGTTCAGATCGCCCGCGAGGACGACCGGTCCGGCCTCGCGGGCGAGGTCGGCCTTCAGCTGCTCGACCTGTTCGAGCCGGGTTCGGGCGCTGGCCAGGGTCTCCTCGATGCCCTCGTTCAGCCAGTACGGCATTGCCTCGAGGCCGTCGCGAGGGGTCATGAGATGGACGTTGTAGACGACGATGGTGGTCCCGCGGATCTCGATCCGCGTGCGAGCGTAGCGCTCTGGCCCGAGAGGTCGATCCTCGAGCGGCGACAGCGGGAATCGGCTCGCCACGAGATAGAACCCCGCCCGTGCGACGTGACGTGTCCCGAGAAACGCGGCGAACGACGGGTACCCGGCGATCAGGTGGTTGACATCCTGGAGGAGCAGCAGATCCGGATCGGCCGCGATCACCTCCCCCGTCACCCGCGCCGCCCGCGTTTCCTCGTGCGCCCACTTCACGTTGTACGTCATCACCCGCACGCGTCGCTCGGCCGGAGCGCTCGGCCGGGCAACGGCGAGCGAGAGCCCCATCAGCGGTCCCAGGACCCAGGCGAGGCACAGCGCGGGAACGAGGGCGAACCGCCGATCGAGCGCGAGCGTCAGGAGCAGCAGGAGGATTCCGGGCAGCGCCCACGCTCCCTGGGGCAGGTAGAGATTCAGGCAGGTGGGCCACCAGCGCTCGGGGCCGGCGAGGCGACCGATCTCGACGAGCAGGAGGCCGGCTCCGTAGAGGAGGACGAGGGCGCGAAGCCACCACGATCCTCCGCGCGCGCCGGCCCGCAAGACTCGCCTCTGTCCTCGCTAGGCCACTATAGCATCGGCATGCGCCGCGTCTCCGCCATGCGCCCGTACTACAATCGCGGCAGCAGCGGGCGGACGCCCGGCGCGCAAAGGAGAGACCCCGATGCCCTCGAAGGCCCCCTTGGCCGTGGATCGCTCGTACGTCACCGAGAACGCGGCGGAGCTCCGACGACTCCGCGACCTGGTCGAGCGGATGAGCGACGCCGACCTGGGGCGGCCCACACCGGGCGGCTGGACCGTCGCCGCGTCGCTCGCCCACGTCGCCTTCTGGGACCAGCGCATCCTCTTCTGGCTGGACCGATGGGAGCGCGGCGAGTCGCCGCGCCGGCTCGAGCAGGCGGACGTCGACTGGATCAATGACGCGGGCAAGCCGCTCTGCCTCGCGCTCGCCCCGCGCGCGGCGGCCCGCCTGACGGTGGAGATCGCCGAGCAGGTCGATCGGCGGCTGGCCGCGCTCACCGACCAGCAGATCGCCTCCAACCACGCGGCCGGCGAGCCGCTCTTCATCACCCGGGCGCATCACCGGAAGACGCACCTCGACGAGATCGAGCGCGTCCTCCGGTAGCGCTCCGCCCGTCGAGGGCAGCCGCGGCGCGCGTCCGGGCGCCCGGGAGCCGAGCAAGAACTTCCAAGCGCCGCGCCGCGCGGCCGGGGTAGCGTCCGCGCGTGAGGACACGCGGCAGTCGCGCGGCGTCGCGGCGGAGCGGTGCCGCGCGCGCGGTGGCGACCCTCTTCCTCGGACCCTACCGGACCGTCCTCCGCGAGCCGGCCTTCCGCCGGTTCTGGCTGGGCTTCACGTTCTCGATCCTCGGGGACTCGATGACGCGCGTCGCTCTCACGTGGCACGTGTACGAGACGACGCGCTCGCCCGCGGCTCTCGGCTGGCTCGCGCTCTGCTACACGGGACCGGTGGCAATCAGCGGTTTCCTGGCGGCCTCCCTCCTCGACCGGCTGGACCGCCGGGCGGTCATGGTGGCGGACTGTCTCCTCCGCGGCGCGGTGATGACGGCGATCCCGGTGCTTCACGCCACCGGGCTCCTCGCCCTCTGGCACGTCTACGCGGCGGCCGCCGTCTGGGGCGCCCTCATGATGCTGACCCTCGCCGGGACGCCGGCCCTCCTGCCCGCGCTCGTACCCCGGGAGCAGCTCGCCACGGCCAACGCGCTCGAGACGCTGAGCTACACCGTGGTCGGGGTGATCGGGCCGCCCCTGGCCGGTCTCCTCGCGCCCCGCGTCGGGGCGCCGAACCTGCTGCTCGTCGACGCGTGCTCGTACCTCGTCTTCGCCTGGGCGCTCGTCGCCGCCCGCCCGCCGCGTGAGGCCGCCGGGTCCCGCCCGGGCCGTGCCGCCAGCAGCTTCGGCGACGTGGCGCGACTCCTGGCCGGACATCCCGTCCTCGTCTCGACGACGCTGATGTTCATGGCCTGGAACGTCGGATACGGCGCGCTCCACGTCTGGCTGCCCGTCGTCGCCGCCCAGGTGCTGGGCGGCGGCGCCGGCCTCTACGGCGCCCTCCTGGGCGCGTTCGCCGCGGGCGAGGTCGCGAGCGCGCTCCTCGCCGGGAGCCTGGCGCAGCGCTGGCCGCTCGGGACCCTCATCTGTCGCGCCCAGGCGCTGTCGGGGCTCGCGCTCGCGCCGCTCGCCGTCGCGCCGGCGGTCGCGACGGGATTCGTCGGGCTCGCCGCCTGCGGTGCGGCCAGCGCGCCGCTCACCATCTGGGCCCAGACGCTCCGGATGCGGATCCTCCCCGAGGACATGCGGGGCCGGGCATTCGCGATCCTCCGGACGATCATGCAGGGAGGCGCCCCGCTGGGCGGCCTCGCCGCCGGTTTGCTCCTGCCCCATGTCGACGTGCGCCTGGTGATGCTCGTCTCGGTGGCGCTCACCGGGCTGCCGGGCCTCATCGGGGCGCGCGTGCGCGCCCTCCGCGAGGCGGGCTCGCCCGAGGAGGCGCCGCGGCCCGCCTGATATCCGCCGCGCGTCGAGCACCGGAGTCTCCGCACTCCCGCGCTGTCCGCGACCGGGAAGCGCGGTAGACTGGCGGCACGCGGGAGCGAGGAGGCAGCCCATGAGCGACAAGGACGCGGTGCGAGGCCATGCGGTCGTCGTCCAGCCCGGCGGCGGGCCGTCCTACTGGCAGCCGGTCCCGGCCAGCGGGCACGCGGACCCGGCGCTCCATCCCGCCGTGACGCACTTCGAGGGCCTGTCGATGGGCTACCAGACCGTCGCGCCGGGCGGGCGCATCCGCGAGCATTCGCACGGCGACCAGGTCGAGCTCCAGATCTGCTTCCGCGGCCGGGGGCGCGTCGTGGTCGACGGGGTGAGCCATCCGCTCACGCCGGGGACGGCCTGCTTTCTCGGCTACGACGTCCGGCACGAGATCCTGAACGAGGGCGACGAGGAGCTCGTCCTGCTCTGGGTCGTCTCGCCGCCGGGGCTCGAGCGCTTCTTCGAGGCGATCGGCCGGCCGCGCCGGGCCGGCGAGCCCGAGCCCCCGCCGTTCGCCCGTCCCGCCGACGTGGTCGCCATCGAGCGGTCGCTCGGGCTCAACGACACCTGACCTCGGACCGCGGGACCGCGACGCGGGTCGCTGAGACGGGGAGGTTCATGCTTCGCGCGTACATGCTCTGCGGTGGCTACATCGAGCTCGATGCCGCGCTGATGCTGCCGGACCGCCCCGCCGGATCCCGCTGGACCGTGCCCGTCTCCGCGTGCCTCGTCGTCCATCCGAAGGGCCGGCTCCTTTTCGACACGGGCGTCCACCGCGCGTCCATCACCGACCCGCTCGGACGGCTCGGCGAGCGTCGCGCCAAGTTCATGAGCATCCGCTCGCGGCCCGGCGACGACGTCGTGAGCCAGCTCGCGCTCCTCGGGCTCGAACCCGGCGACGTCACCTACGTCGCCAACTCCCACCTCCACTTCGATCACTGCGGGGGCAACGAGTTCTTCCCGAAGTCGACCTTCCTCGTCCAGCGGAAGGAGCTGGAGGCCGCCCGTGACCCTGCGGTGCTCGCCGAGAAACGCTACATCCCGAGCCCTCAGGACTTCGACCATCCCCTTCCCTATCGGCCCGTCGACGGCGAGCACGACGTCTTCGGCGACGGCACGGTGATGCTCATCCCCACCTACGGCCACACGCCCGGGCACCAGTCCCTCCGGATACGGCCGGAGAAGGGGACGCACCTCGTGCTGACCGCGGATGCCTGCTACACGCGGGAGAACATGGACCGGGACCTCCTCCCCGGGATCCTCTGGGACGCCGGGGAGATGGCGCGGTCCCTGCGAAGGCTGCGCGAGCTCCGCGACCGCGAGGGGGCCAGGGTCATCTATGGCCACGATCCGGGCCAGTGGCGGGAGCTGCCCCACGCGCCGACGCCGCTGGCCAGCAACTGACGTGACGGGCGCCCGGACGACGGAGCCGTGATCGTGCTCTTCGCCTGGTCACTCGGCTTCGCGGGCGCGGGTCTCGTCGTCAGCCGGCTCGGCGCCGCGGCGCTCGCCCGGCGGGCGCCGTCTCCCCGCCTCCTGTGGGTCACCGGGCTTCCGGCGCTCCTGCTCGCCTGGCTGGTCCCGTTCGTGTCGCTCCTGAACGCCTCGGGGACGGCCGAGGGCCCGCCGCGCAAGGCGTTCATGGTCGCGTCGGCGGCGGCGATCCTGGGCGTGCTCGGGAGCGACTGGCTGATCAACCGCGAGGAGAAACGGGACGCCGCCGCGCGGCCGCTCCTGAGCTGGCTCCTGGGCGCGGCCGCGCTCGCCCCGGCCTGGGTGGTGGCCCTGGTCCTCGCCGCGCGCCTGGGCGGCTAAGCCGCAGCGTCCCGCGCGGCTACCGCGCCGGCGGCCTCGGCGCCGCGGAGACGCAGCAGTCCGCCGCGCAGGCGTCGGGGCGCGGGCCGCGGGACCCCAGCGCGCGGCGCGCGCCGCCCGCCACGCGCTCCTCCACGAGCTCCCGGATCATCCGAACGAAAGCGGGGTGGGTGCCGGCCGTCCCGGCTCGCGCGAAGCCCAGGCCGAGCGCGGCGGCGCGGGCGCGGGCCTCGGTGTCGAGATCGTAGACGATCTCCATGTGGTCGGACACGAAGCCGATGGGCGCCACGACGACATCCCGGGCCCCCTCGGCCTGGAGGGCGTCGAGGTGGTCGAGGATGTCCGGCTCGAGCCAGGGCTCTCGAGGGGATCCGCTCCGGCTCTGGTAGACGAGCGTCCACGCGTCGTGCGGCACCGCCGCGGCCACCAGCGCGCACGTCTCGCGGAGCTGCCCGACGTAGTCGCTCCCCGACGCCATCGCCGCCGGGATGCTGTGCGCGGTGAACGCGATCCGCGCCGCCGCTCGGCGAGCCGGCGGCAGCGTGGCGAGCGCGTCGTGGACCCGGTCGGCGTTGGCCTCGACGAAGCCTGGATGATCGTGGAAGACGCGCAGCTTGTCGACGACGGGCGCGCCAGGTCCCACCTCGGCCCGTGCCTGCGCGATGTCCTCGAGGTACTGGCGGCATCCCGAGTACGAGCTGTACGCCGACGTGACGAACGCGAGCGCCCGCTTGACGCCGTCTCCCGCCATCGCCCGGAGCGCATCGGCGAGCAAGGGGTGCCAGTTCCGGTTGCCCCAGTAGATCGGCAGGCGCAGTCCGCTCGTCTCGAGCTCGTCCCGGAGGGCCTCGATGAGCGCCCGGTTCTGGGCGTTGATCGGGCTCACGCCGGCGAAGCGCTCGTAGTGGTGGGCGACCTCGTGACGGCGCTCCGGCGGGACGCTGCGGCCCCGCAGCACCCGGTCGAGGAATGGCGTCACGTCCGCCATCCCCTCCGGCCCCCCGAACGAGGCCAGGAGGAGCGCGTCGTAGGACGCGCCGCCGCTCACGCGACCGTCGAGCCTCCGTTCCCGTCCATCGTCGTGCTGCCGCGCACGCCTGCACGAAGCGTAACACGGGGCTCACGACACGGGTACACTGGGCGCGTCATCCCCGAGCCCCGGCACGGCACTCGTTCCCTGAAAGGAGAGCCGCTCGAATGACCGCCTCCGCTCGCCCCCTGATCGTGATCGCCGGCAAGATCAATCCCGCCGGCGTGGCGCAGCTCGAGTCCGAGGCCCGCGTGGTCGTCGCCCCGGACCAAGCGGTCAAGACCGTGATCGAGCTGTCCCGGGAAGCGGAGGGCATCCTCTTCCGCGCGGGCCCGCGCTGCGACGACGAGATCCTCGGAGCGTGCCCCCGCCTCCGGGTGGTGGGGCGCCACGGCGTCGGGCTCGACACGGTCGACCTGGAGGCGGCCACGCGGCACGGGGTCGCCGTCGTCCACGCGCCGGGCTCCAACTCACAGGCCGTCGCCGAGCACGCGCTCATGCTCATGCTCGCCTGCGTCAAGCGGACCGTGGAGATCGACCGCCTGACGCGCAAGGGCGACTGGAGCGCGCGCCACCAGGTCGTGAACACCGAGCTCGCCGGAAAGACGCTCGGGATCGTGGGCGTGGGCAACATCGGCCGCCGGGTCGCGCGGTTCGCCGGCGCGATCGGGATGCGGGTCCTCGCCTACGACAAGTACGTCCCGGCCGACGAGGTCCGCCGCCGGGGCGCCGAGCCCGTCGGAAGCCTGGACGAGCTCCTGCCCCAAGTCGACGTCCTCACCTGCCACACGCCGCTGACCCAGGAAACCCGCCACATGATCGACGAGCGGGCCCTCGCGCGCATGCGCCCGGGCGCGATCTTCATCAACACGTCGCGCGGCTCCGTCCACAGCGAGCGGGCCGTCTTCGAGGCGCTCGCCCAGAAGCGGCTCGGCGCCGCGGGCCTCGACGTCTTCGAGCAGGAGCCGAGCCCCGTCGACAACCCCCTCTTCAACCTCGACAACGTCGTGTGCTCGGGTCACGTCGCCGGGGTGACGCAGGAGGCGAACCGCGAGGCCTCCCTCCAGGTGACGGCGGAGATCCTTCGGGTGCTGCGGGGCGAGCGGCCCGAGGTACTGGCGAACCCGGAGGTCTGGCCGCGGCCCGCTCACCGGCGGTAGGCGGCGGGGCGCGCCCGAGGTCCGATGCGGGGCCGCGATCAATCGTCGAGCTGGAGCGTGGCCCAGCGCCGCTGATACGGCTTCAGCTCGTTCCAGCGGAGGCCTCGCTGGAGAACCCGGTCCGGGCTCTTCGGGCGGGGAGCATCGTCCCGGAGGATGAAGACCCGGTAGCCCGAGATCTCGCGCGCCGACCGGAACCGGCCGGATTGGACGACGGCGTCCTCGAGCCGCGGATCCTCCCGGACCACCACCAGATCGGCGGCGGCGGCGATCGCCGCCCACGTCTCCCGCCGCTCCTGGTCCGACCGAAAGCGGCTCGGCATGGGGAGGTGGTGGTGGCTGATCGTCCTCGTGTGATGGCTGAAGCGCGCGACGAGCTCCGCCGGCACGACGACCGTCGCGTCCGGCGGCAGCTCATCCGCCAGGCGCGCGAGCTCCGGATACCGCGGAACTCCGCTGAGAAGGTACGTGGCCGCGGCGGCCCACGCGAACTGCGCCAGGCTGGCCGCCAGGGCCACGAGGAGAACGGCCCGCGTCCAGGCCAGTCGCCGCGCGGTGCGCGCCAGCGCCGGCCACCAGCGCACGACGCTGGCGGCGAACGCCCAGAAGATCGCCACCATCGCGGGCGCCAGGTGCTGGAGCCCGTGATGCGGGAAGCCTGGCCAGTTGACCTCGGCATGGGCGACGAACGGGAGCGCCCACAGCGCGGCCTCCGGCGTGCCGAGCCCCACTACGCACGGCAGCAGCATGGTCCGGGCAAAGGGGGGGACGCGGTGAACCAGCTCCGTCAACGCGGCGACGGGCGGCAGGTTCGAGATCCGCTGGAGACTGGGCCACGGGCCGTCGTACAGATACTGGTAGTACGCGACCGTCAGCCCGAACCAGAGCGCGGCGAGCAGCACCGGGAGCCCGGCCCAGAGCCACGCCGGGAGGCGCGACGGCCGCAGCCGCGCGCTCATGATCCCGAAGGCCGGGAGTAGGAACACGTACTCCGGACGCGCCGCCAGCATGACGAGCGCCGCGATCGCGAAGGCGACCATGCGCCCGCTCGCGTGAAGCCAGAGAGCCACGAGGCCCGGGCCGATGCCGAGCGCGCCCTCGCGGTAGTCGTTGAAGCCCTGGTGAAGAATGGCCGGATGCGCCAGGTAGGAGGCTGCCAGGAGCAGGCCCACACCGGGCCGGCCGAGCCGCTCGCACGCCAGCCCGTAGAGGCCGAGGGCGCCCGCGGCGATCAGGACACTCTGGAGCGCCATCAAGGTCACCACGTGCGGCCAGAGCCGAGAGAACTGGGGCAGGACGACTGTCCGCAGCGGCGCGAAGTGGACCGAGCGGAACACCGATGGCCCTTCGAAATCCGGCATGAAGATCTGCGGGGGCCACAGATAGGTCACATTCCGTCCTAGTGCATAGTTGAACGCCTCGTTGTTGAACACGGCGAGGTCGAACGGCCACGTCGAGCGCAGGCTCACGTACTTCACCCAGTTCATGAAGGTCGTGGCCACGACGAACGCGACCATGGCGAGGAGGACGAGCCCGAGGCAGAGGATCCGGGCGCGTCGCCGCGCGCCGCCCTCTCCCCCGCCCGGGGCGAGCGTCTCGGACGCTAGCGGAGGACGAACAGGTGTCCCTCGGCGGCGAGCCGGTCGTTCAGCGCGCCGGGATTCGGGGCCGGGCTCGTCGAGGCCGAAACGGGCGGCGGCGCGCGCCTCCGGTTGACAGCCCACACCGCCGAGAATCTAATAGCACGCACTCCAGGCCATGTTATCCGACCATCCCGCCTCGTGACCAGAAGAGGAGCGCATGCCTGATTCCCCGCGGATCACCCAGGACCGGGTCGAGAGCTACTTCAAGGAGCTGAGCAACTGGGGCCGCTGGGGCGCCGATGACCAGCGGGGCACGCTCAACCTGATCACGCCTGCCCGGCGCGCCACCGCGCTCCGGCTGATCCGCTCGGGGCGCACGGTGTCCCTCGCGCGCGACGTGGTCCCGCGGCCGGTGTACATGTACCACGTCACCTTCCCCGCCAAGCGCGAGCGGATGGACGCGGTGCTCGACCGCTTCGACATGGTCTACCACGGCTACTGGATCACCCACGTGGACGCGCTCTGCCACATCGGGTGGGACGGCGAGCTGTACAACGGCCGGCCGTTCGCCGCGAGCCTCTCCGTCGAGGGCGCCAGCTGGTGCCCGATCGATCCCATCGCGACGGAAGGGGTCACGACGCGCGGCGTGCTGCTCGACGTGGCGGCGGGGCGCGCGGAGGGATTCGTCACCGTGGGCCGCCCGGTCACCCCGCGGGAGCTGGACGAGACGGCCGCGCGCGCCGGCGTCCGGGTCGAGCCCGGCGACGCGGTCGTGATCCGGAGCGGGGACGAGGCCTTCCGCCAGGCGCATCCGGACTGGGTGCCGCGCGTGTCGCCCCATCCGGGGCTCCACGTCTCGTGCCTCGAGTGGCTCCGCGAGAAGGACGTCGCCGCCGTGGCCTGGGACATGATGGACGAGCGCCCCAGCGGCTACCCCGGATTCGGGCTGGGCGCCCACCTGGCCATCCCGTTCCTGGGCCTCGTCCTCGTCGACAACGTCGGCCCCGAGGCGCTGGCCCAGGCCTGCCGCGAGGAGGGGCGCTACGAGTTCTTCTTCAGCGCCACGCCGCTCCGGCTCCGGGGCGCGACGGGCGCGCCCGCCCACCCGATCGCGATCTTCTGAGCGGGCCGGCGATGGCCGCCCGCGCTCAGTGCATGACCCGCCCGCCGTCCACGTTGATCGCCTCGCCGGTGATGTGGCTCGCGTCGGCCGAGGCAAGGAACGCCACCATCGCGGCGACATGACCCCGCGGGCGCGGAGGGATCAGCCCCGGACGAGCGCGGCCTCCGCGCCGTGGACCGCGGCCGCCACGACGTCGGCGACGTGGTCGACCTCCGAC
>DATBGA010000041.1:0-1707 GCA_036558225.1 Candidatus Methylomirabilota bacterium
GAGGGATTCCGCCGTGTCGCTCACGCCCGGCGCGCTCGGCGCGCCGCTGATCCTGCTCGCCCTCGCGGTCGCCTGCGCGCCGGTGGCTCCGCCGGCCGGCGGGCCGAGGGCGGACACTCGGGACACCGCGGTCTGGGTGTATGGCGCCCAGCGGTGGACCCCCGAGGAGCGCGATGCCCAGCTCGCGCGATTCGCCACCTTCGCGCGCCGGCTCTACCTGAGCGTCGAGGATGGGCCGCGCCTCCTCGTGGACGACCCCGACGGTGCCCGGCTCGGCGAGCTCCTCGACCGGGCGACGGGCCGCTTCGGGCTCGCAGTGGAGGCCATGCTCCTCCAGGATCCCGGCTGGACCGGGGACCCCGCGGGCGCGACCGAGCGCGTGCGGCGCGTGGTCACCTATCATGCGGCCCGGCGCGCGCGCGGTCAGGCGGGGTTCGCGGGGCTTCACTTCGACATCGAGCCCCACAGCGAAGAGGTCTGGGCCTGCGCCACGGCGCCCGAGCGGGCCGCGACGCTCAGCCAGCTCCACGAGGTCTTCCGCCGGGCGCGGGCGGCGGTACAACAGGGCGCCCCGGCCCCGGCGCCGCAGCTCACCGCGGCCCTGCCCTGGTGGCTCGGACACCTCTCGGTCGAGGTACCCAACGCGGCGCCCGCCGCGTGGCTGGCCGAGCTCGACGAGGTCGTCCTGATGGTTTACGGCGATCCCGGCGGGCCGCTGGTGGGCGAATCCGTCCCGGCCGTCGTCCGGCGCATCGACGACACGCGGCTCTGGCGTGATCTGCCGCCCGGCCGCGGGCTTCGCATCGGCCTCGCGACGTTCGAGCACAAGGACCTCGCCGCGCTGCGCGCGACGATCGCGGGCGTCGAGAGCGCGTTCGGCCAGCGGGCCGGATTCCGCGGCACCGCCATCTTCGCGAACGACCAGGTCTGGGACGCGCCGCTCGTCCCGTTCGTGGAGGGGCGTGTCGTCGACGTGGCGGGTCGCGCCGTGGCGGGGGCGCGGCTCCGAGGCGCGGGCCACGACGTCGAATCCAACCGCTGCGGCGGCTTCGGCTTCAAAGGCCTGCCCGTCGAGGGAGTCGAGCTCGAGGTCACCGCGCAAGGCTATCTCCCGATCCGGGTGCCGGTGGGGCGCCTCGTGCCCGGGCGCGTGCGCGAGCTACCGCCTGTCCGTCTCGAGCGCGCCCCGTGACGCGGCTCGCCCGGAGCTCCGGGCGCGGAGGGCGCCTTTCGGCCCTGGTTCTGCTCGCCCTGGTCCTGGCGACGTGCCACCCGGCGGCGGGCCAGGAGGGGGCCGACGAGGCGCGGGCCCTCGCGCGAGCCGGACGGCTCGACGAGGCGCTCGCGGCCTACACCGCGTTCCTCACGGCCCACCCGGAGGACCTCGAGGCCCGAAAGGGTCGGGCCCGGGTGCTCGGATGGCTGCACCGCGACGCCGAGGCGCTCGAGGACTACGAGGGCGTCCTCGCCGTGACGCCCCGCGATGCGGAGGCGGCCCTCGATCGGGCTCGTGTGTTGGGTCGGCTTGACCGTCTCGACGAGGCCGAGGACGCCGTGCGCGCCGTCCTCGCGAGCCAACCGAGCCTCGCCGACGCTCACCTCTCGCTCGGCGCCATCCTGCTGCGGCGCGGGCAGGCGGCGGCCGCCGCCGATGCCTTCGCCCGGGCGCAGGCGCTTGCGCCCGAAGACCCCACTCCGCTGGTCGGG
>DATBGA010000042.1:0-31472 GCA_036558225.1 Candidatus Methylomirabilota bacterium
GCGGCCACATCGATATCTGGTGGGCCAGAAGGTCCGCCCCACTGTAGACCCTTGAGATGCGTGTCGTAGATCCCACGTCCCGAGACGTATCGCGCATGCTCGTTTTACCCGACAATATAGGGAAAACTATGACTGCGAGAAGGCCCCGGTGATTCCGGAGGGCACCACCGTACACTGGCTCCTCAAATCCACCAGGGGAGCCGGCCTGCGAGCAACGGAGTGCCTACGACGAGAGAGCCCGGGCGAGATCGAGGAGACCTCGACGCCCGCACCGCGTCGGGCGCCGGATCCGGCTTGAGGATCCTCCTGCTGTCGCCCCACAAGCGGAACTTCGATACCGATCCCGTGTTCCCGCAGCTGGACCAAGGTCTGCGGCGCCTCGGCCACCGGGTGACCCTTCTCACGGAAGAGGACCTCGTCGGGTCGAATACGCCGGCAATCCTGAAGAAGCTCGTCACCCCACTCCTGGCGAAGCGACGGGCGCTCCAGGCCGCGATGGACTCCGACGTTGTCGAAGCCGCGGGCGGCTTGGGGTGGAGCCTGTTCTCATCCCTGCGGGCCCAGTCGCCCACTCGTCCACGGCCGCTCCTCGTGACACGGCTGCACGGGCTCGAATATCTCGATGAACAGGCGCGGTTCATCGAGGAGATCGCGGGCTCGATCCGGTTGTCCGCCAAGTACAAGCTGCTCACGCGCCGCTGGATCAACTGGCAGGAGTTCCGCAGTCTGCGCCTGAGCGATTGCGTGGTATGCCACACGTCGCGAGACGCCGACGGAGTCGTAACTCGGGGCCTGAAAGGCGAGCACGCCGTCGCAACGATGCCCCTGGCGACGGAATCCCGATACTTCCGGGATCACGCGTATTCGCAGGCGGCGAGCCGAATCCTGTGGTGGGGCTCGTGGATCGAGCGAAAGGGGATCTCAACGGTGCCCCGCGCGCTCGAGCTCCTGACGCGATCGGTGCCGGAAGTTACGATCACGATGGGAGGCACGGGGGCGCCGCCGGAGGTGGTCCTCTCGGCGTTTCCGGCCGAGTTGCGCGCGCGGGTGACCGTTCTGCCCTTCGTATCGCGGGAGCGGCACCTGGAGATCCTCGACGAACACGACGTGTTCCTGTTTCCATCCCTTTCGGAAGGGTTCGGGCTCGCGCTCGCCGAGGCGATGGCGAGCTCGCTCCCATGCGTGACCACCCTGACGGGTCTAGCTCACGACTGGCTCGAGCACGGACGGAACTGCCTCGTGGTGCCGATGTGCTCTCCGACCGGAGTGGCGCGGGCCGTCGAGCGGCTCCTGTCCGACGTGAAGCTTCGAGGCTCGCTCGGAACCAGCGCCCGGGCAACGGCGGAGAACTGGTCTTGGGATCGATTTGCTCGCGAGACGGCGACCGTGTACGAGAGACAGCTCTCGATCCTCAGGCAGGGCTCGTGATCAGACATGCCATCGGCGCGACCTTCCACGCGTCCGGCCACCGGCGCGGGTGCTGGCGGCCGATGGAACTGTTGATCGAAGAGTCCCCGACGTACGTGACCGCCGACCGAGAGCCGACCGAGCCCGCACCGGTAACGGCTGCCGATGCTCCGCGGCGGCGACTGGCAGAAGCGTCCGCGGGGCGCGCAGGGCCCGGTCTATGCGGCTCGGTGGCCGAATCGCGAAGCGCGGAGGCGGGCTATCGCCTCGCCGTGCGCGGCGGCGCTGAAGCAGGTCAGATTGACCCAGGCCGGCGGCACGGCGAAGAGCCGGCCCGGCTCCGCCCAGCCCGGTCCGACGTCGCCGGTGACGAACCAGGTGCCGTATCCCAACGCCACCAGGTCGGACATCAGATCCTCGGGCGCATAGCCAAATGTCCGCGCGAGAGGGTGGCAGATCTCGAGGTGCAGGATCGGCATGTAGCGCCGGATCGTGCGCGTGGCGCCCTGGAGGAACAAGCGCTCCGCGCCTTCGACATCGCACTTGATCAGCCGGATCGAGGGAAGTGCCTTGTCCTCTAGGTAGGCGTCCAGCGTCGATAGCGGAGCCTCGACCGTCGAGAATCGCCCCGCCCCCCAGGAGCTGAACCCCGCGTGGATCCTCATCGAGGCCTGACCGTCATCGTCTGCGGGGACGTGCATCTGGACGGTTCCCACCGAATCGCCGAGCGCGAGGCGATTCAGCGTCACGTTCCGCTCCACGCAGTATGTGCGTACGCTCCGGGACAGGAGCGCGTGCGTGGCGGGCACCGGCTCGAAGGCGTGCACCTGGCCTCGCCGCCCGACCAGGTACGAGAAGAGAACGGTGAACCACCCTCGGTTGGCGCCGACGTCGACCACGTAGTCGCCATCGCGCACCAGGCTGATGAAGAGTATTTTCTCGGGGTTGGCGTCGCGGCGTCGACCCTGTACCCAGAGATACGCCTGCGGATGCCTCGCGAGAGTCCTGCTGAGGCGCTCGCGAAGGTGTCGCTTCCAGCCGAAGTCGTCGCCGTACTGGGGATGGTCCATCGTGCTGGAGACCCGCCGCATCGGCGGTCGGCCGCTAGGAGCCTCGCGGTAGCGCCCGGGCGGCGCGCGTCCGGATACCCGGCGTCATGGGATGCGAGGTCCCCGAGAGGTCCGCCCGGCGACGTCCCGCGATGTCGGCGACGCCACCGGGCAGGTTGTCCCCCGCTACTTCAGGATCTCGTCGACCCGCTTCTGCGTGTCGGCCAGGATCGGCGCGATGGGTTGGGACGTCGTCACGATCGTCTGGATCCCGTTCACGATCGACCGCTTGACCTCGATGATGTTCTTCACCGGCAGCTCCGCGTGCGCGTACTGGAGCTGGTCCCGGGCCGTGATCGCCTGGGGGTACTTGCCCACGTATTCCTTCATGAGGCCCGTATCCCAGGAGGACTTCCGCGGGGCGACGTAGCCCGAGTCGATGGACCACCGAGCGAGCATCTCCGGCGAGGTCATCCATTTCACGAACTCCCACGCGGCCTTCCGGCGGTCGGGTGGGGTGGCCTTGAAGAGATAGAAGTTGCCGCCGCCCGTCGGGGCGCCGAACCGCACGTCCTTCGGAAGGAACGCCGTGCCGAACTCGAACTTCGCGTTCGTGCGGATGAACCCGAGTGAGCCCGTGGAGTGGTAGATCATCGCCACGTTGCCGGCGACGAAGTCATTGGACGTGGTGCCCCAGTTCACGGCGCCCGGAGGGCTGACCTTCTCCTTCTCGCCGAGATCCCGCAGGAACTGGGCCGCCGTCTCCGCCGGCTTCGTCGCGAGCGTGACCTTGCAGCAGGAGTTGTTCGCGTCGTAGAGGAGGCCGCCCGCCGCGATGGTGAGCGCCTCGAAGAGCCACGTGTCGACGCCGCCGCTTGACGGAATGGCGAGGCCCCAGCGGGTGGTGCGGCCGCCCTCCGTCTTGGTGAGCTTCTTGGCCGCCGCGACCAGCTCCGTCCAGGTCTGGGGCGGCTTGTTCGGGTCGAGCCCGACCTCCTTGAACGCCTCCTTGTTGTAGTACATGACCGGCGTCGACCGCTGGAAGGGGATGGACCACACCTTGCCGCCGCTCGTGGAGTTCAGCATGAAGGCCGGGAAGAAGTCGTCCATCTTGACCTGCGCGGCATCCGCGGCGATCAGCTCATCCAGCGGGATGACGATGTCTTGGCCGATGATGTCGTTCAGGTTCTGCGAGAGCATCACCGCCACGTCGGGAGGCGTGCCCGCCTGGATGGCAGCCAGCGTCTTCGCGTAGGCCTCCGTGTAGCCTCCGGCGAACACGGGCTCGACCTGGACCTGCGGGTGGGTCTTGTTCCACTCCTGGACGTATCCGTCGATGAAGCGGGCGAGCGGCCCGGCGACCCCGACCGGATAGTAGAACTGGAGCTTCATCTGCGCCTGCGCCATCGGAGCGAACCCTCCGACGAGCGCGAAGAGGACGGCAGCGAGCAACGCGCGGAGCTTCATGGGCGCCTCCTCGGCGGGGGCCTGAGGATCATCCCTTCAGGCCCGATTGGGTGAAGGACTCGATGAACAGCCGCTGGAACAGAATGAACAGCAGGATCAACGGCGCGATGACGATGAGCGTGCCGGCGCAGATCAGCCCCCACTCCGCCCCGGATTCCGACGCCCGGGTGAAGGACTGGAGTCCGACGGCCAGGACCCGGTTCGAGTTGCTCGAGGTCGCGACCAGGGGCCAGAGGAACTCGTTCCAGTGGTAGATCAGGCTCACCACCGAGAAGGCCGCGAGGTGGGGCCGGACCATTGGGATCAGAACGTGCCACAGGGTGCGGATCCGCCCCGCCCCGTCCAGCATGGCGGCCTCGTCGTATTCCGCCGGGATGCTGCGGAAGCCCTGGCGGACGAGGAAGATTCCATACGCGCTGGCGACGTACGGCATGGCCAGGCCCGTCAGGGTGTCGCCGAGGCCGATCGCGCGGAGGGTCAGGAAGTTCGGCAGGATGAGGACGACCGGCGGCAGGAAGAGCTGCAGGAGGACGATGTAGAAGACGGCCTGGCGCCCGGGGAACCGCAGTCGCGCGAGGGCGTAACCGGCGAGGGTGACGGTCACGAGCTGGACGGCGAGGAGTCCCACCGTGTAGAGGATCGTGTTCCGGTAGTAGAGGACGAACGTCGCCGACTGCCAGGCCTGAGAGAAGCTCTCGAGCGTCGGGGGGAAGCTCCAGTAGCGTCCCTGTCCGAATTCCCGCGAGGGGGTGAAGGACGCCAGGAACAGGAACGCGATGGGCCCCAGGAACGGGAGGCTCAGGAGGAGGGCTGGCCAGTCACGCCTCATAGTAGACTCCGCGCTCGAGTCGCGGCATCACGAGCAGGGCGAGCGTCAGAAGCAACGCGACCATTAGGACTGTGAGTGCCGAAGCGCGGCCGGTGTCGAAGAACTCGAAGGCCTTCAAGTACGTCTCGTATAAGAGCACGTTGGTCGCGTTCGCCGGGCCCCCCCGGGTCAGCACGAAGATGTGATCCACGTTCCGGAGAGCGTCCAGCGCAGCCGTCACCGCGACGTAGAAGGTGATGGGGCCGAGCAGCGGCCACGTGACGTGGCGGAAGACCCGCCATTCCGAGGCACCCTCGACCCGGGCGGCGGCCTGGAGGTCCCGAGGGATGGCCTGGAGGCCGGCCAGGAAGAACAGCATGTAGAGCCCGCAGTTCTTGTAGACGGCGACCAGCGCGACCGTGATCAGGGCGGTGCCGGGGTCCTCCAGCAGTCCCTGCGCGCGACCGGTCAGCCGGGTGATCAGGGTGGCGACCGGGCCCGACACGGGGTTCAGGAGGAAGAGCCAGGTCGCGGCGATCGCGACCGTGGGCAGCAGCACGGGGTGGAAGATGAGGGTTCGCGCGGCGAGCCGCAGCCGGCGGTCCCCGTCGACCGCCACCGCGGCGACGAGCCCGAACAGGACCGCCAGCGGTCCCGCGACCAGGGAGTACTCGGCCGTGTTGACCAGCACCTGACGGAAGAGCGCGTCGTGCCACAGGTCCTGGTAGTTCCGCAGCCCGACCCACTGGGGCGCGGTGCCGATGCGGCCGAAGCGCTGGAACGAGCCGACCACGGAGACCACGAGAGGCCAGTAGGTGAAGACCAGCAGGAAGACGAGCGTCGGCGCCAGGAGCGCCGCCGCGACCCCGACGGCCGACCGGTTGACCCGCTGACGCGTTCGGACGCCGGCGACGGCCAGCGTCCGCGCTTCCGCGCTGAGTGTGGTCAGGGGCATCCTCCGGGGCTTCCGCGTGGCCCGGGTGGTCCCGGGGCGCGCCGTCGGTCCGGTCGCCGCCGGTCGACGCGGCGCCCGAGTCCGCCGGGGGGGACACTAGCACCGGCACCCGGGCCCGTCAATCGCGGCGACCCGCGCTTGACGCCGGTGTCACCGCATCGTTACGATTCCGTCACCATGGCGCGACCGCACGCCCGGGGTCGGGCCTCTGCGGCGCCCGCCCAGGACCCCACATCCTCGACGAGGAGGACCAGAGACATGCGATCACACGTCCGGACTCTCGTGGCGCTCCTTGCCGGGCTCGGGGCATGTCTCCTGCCCGGCGCCGCCCGGGCCCAGGGCAACCTGGTGCTCTACTGCACGCCCCAGGAAGAGTGGTGCCGGGCCATGGTCACCGCTTTCGAGCGCGCCACGGGCGTCAAGGTGAGCATGACCCGCAAGAGCTCCGGCGAGAACTATGCGCAGGTCAAGGCCGAGGCTGCGAACCCGAGGGGTGACATCTGGTGGGGCGGTACCGGCGACCCGCACCTCCAGGCCGCGGAGGAGGGCCTCACGCTCGAGTACCGGTCGCCGAAGCTGGGCGAGCTCCAGGAGTGGGCCGTGCGCCAGGCCGAGCAGGCGAAGTACCGGACGGTTGGCGTCTACGCCGGCGCCCTCGGGTTCGGCTACAACACGGAGCTCCTGGCCAAGCGCGGGCTACCCGAGCCCAAGTGCTGGGCAGACCTGATCGACCCCCGGTACAAGGACGAGGTGCAGGTGGCCGACCCGAACTCCTCGGGGACCTCGTACACGATGCTCGCGACGATCATCCAGATCATGGGCGAGGACAAGGGCTTCGACTACCTCAAGAAGCTCCACAAGAACATCAACCAGTACACGAAGTCGGGCGCCGCCCCCGCCCAGGCGATGGCCCAGGGCGAGACGCTGATCGGCATCACGTTCATGCACGACATCGTCACCTGGGCGGTGCAGGGTCGCCCGGTGAAGGTCGTGGCGCCGTGCGAGGGCACGGGCTACGAGATCGGCTCCCAGAGCATCATCAAGGGCGGACCGAACCCGGAGAACGCCAAGAAGTGGTACGACTGGGCGCTCACGCCCGAGGCGCAGGCCCTCGGCGCCCAGGCGAAGTCCTACCAGGTGCCGTCGAACAAGAGCACGCCCATCCCGCCCCAGGCGCCGAAGTTCTCGCAGATCAAGCTGATCAACTACGACTTCGCCAAGTACGGCTCCTCGGCCGAGCGGAAGCGGCTCCTCCAGAAGTGGGACAAGGAGGTCAAGGCGCTCCCGAAGTGACGCCGGCGGGGTCCCCGCTCGACAGCCTCGGGTCGGGGCGGCCGGCGGGGACCCTCTTGACCCGAACCGCGGGCGCTGGTCCCGACCCGGCATGACCCGAGCGGCGACGGGCTGGCTGGGACTCGCCTGGCTGGCCCTCGCCGTCCTCCCGTGGTACGCCCTGCCCGGCGACGGGTGGCTCGACCCGGGCTGGCTTCGCCGGTATCCGGACGCCGCCACGGCGCCCGCGCTTCTTCAGGGCATGCTTTACGGCCGACCGTGGCTCCTTCCCGGCGCGCTGCCGCTTCTCCTGCCGCTCCTGGCCTGGCGGCGCCCGCGGGAAGACCCGCGCGTCGGGACGGCGCTCGTGATGGCGGGCGCCGGCGGCCTCGCCTGGACCGCGCTGCAGGGCCTGGCCATCGACCACCGGGGTTGGTCCGCGGCGTGGCTCGCGGGCCTATTCGGGTCGCCCGGCCCCCGCCAGGCCGGCTTCGGCACGGGGGCCTTCGTCTTCTGCCTGGCGTGCTTGGTCCTCCTCTGCCACGGCCTGGCGGCGCGGGGGTTCGTGAAGGGCGACGCCTTCCTCGTGAGCGCGATCGGGCTCGTCGTCGCCCTGGTGATCGTGTTCGTCTTCTGGCCCGTCCTCATCGTGCTGTCGAGCGCGGTGCGGGACGACACGGGCGGGCTCGCGCCGGGGGCTTTCCTCGACACGCTCATGAACCGCTCGATCTGGGGGCTCGACTGCCTCTACGGCCCGCTCCGATGCGGCGTGGCCTGGAACACGCTGTTCCTCGCATTGCTGGCGGGCGCCGGGACGACGGTGCTCGGCCTCGCGTTTGCGCTAATTGCCACCCGCACGGGCCTCCCGCTGAAGCCGCTGCTGCGCGGCCTGTCGGTGCTGCCGATCATCACGCCCCCGTTCGTCATCGGGCTCGCGCTGATCCTCCTCTTCGGCCGGGCGGGGGCGGTGAGCGCCCTCCTCTCGGACTGGCTCGGGATCCCGCGGACGCGCTGGCTGTACGGGCTGCCGGGCGTCCTGATCGCGCAGCTCCTGGCCTTCGCGCCGATCGCGTTCCTGGTCCTGATCGGCGTGGTGCAGGGGATCAGCCCCTCGCTCGAGGAGGCGGCGCAGACCCTCCGGGCCAGCCGCTGGACGACCTTCCGGACGGTGACGTGGCCGCTCCTCAGGCCGGGCGTGGCGAACGCGTTCCTCCTGGGCTTCGTGGAGAGCATGGCGGACTTCGGCAATCCTCTGGTCCTCGCGGGCAACTACGAGGTCCTGTCCATCCAGATCTTCTTCGCCGTGGTGGGGGCGGCCCACGACCAGGGCCGCGCGGCCGTGCTTGCCCTCGTGCTGCTCGTGTTCACCCTGGGGGCGTTCTACGCCCAGCAGCGCTGGCTCGGGCGGGGGGTCTACACGACGGTCACCGGGAAGGGCGACGCCGGGCTCCCCGTGCCGCTCCCGGCCCCGCTCCGCTGGGGCTGCTACGCGCTGGCCGTGCCGTGGGGCATCCTGGCGGTCGTGATCTACGCCGTCATCATCGTCGGCGGCTTCGTCCGCGCCATGGGCCGGGACTACACGCCCACCCTCCAGCACTTCCTCACCGGCTTCAGCGTCGAGCGCACGGCGTCGGGCGGCTTCCTGTTCACGGGATCGGCCTGGGACTCCTTCTGGACCACGATCCAAATCGCGTCCATCTCGGCGCCGATCACCGCGGCGATCGGCGTGCTGACGGCCTACCTCCTGGCGCGGCAGCGGTTCGCCGGACGGAGCCTCTTCGAGTTCGGGACGATGCTGTCCTTCGCGATCCCCGGAACGGTGATCGGCGTGAGCTACATTCTGGCGTTCAACGTGCCGCCCATCGAGCTGACCGGCACTGGCCTGATCCTCGTCCTCTGCTTCGTGTTCCGCAACATGCCGGTCGGCGTGCGGGCGGGGATCGCCGCGCTGTCGCAGATCGACCGGAGCCTGGACGAGGCTTCGCTCACCCTCGGGGCCCGGACCGGCACCACGATGCGCCGGATCGTGCTCCCGCTCCTCCGCCCGGCGATCGTCGCCGCCCTCGTGTACAGCTTCGTCCGGGCGATGACCGCGGTCAGCGCGGTGATCTTCCTCGTCAGCGCCCGCTACAACCTCGCGACCGCGTACATCGTGGGGCGGGTGGAGGCGGGCGAGATCGGCCTGGCCATCGCCTACTCATCGGTCCTGATCGTCGTGATGCTGGGGGCGATCCTCCTCATCCAGTGGCTCGTCGGCGAGCGCAGGCTCGGGCGGAGGGCGCCCGGCGACCTCGGGATCCAGGCGGCGGGCGGATAGGGGGCATGATGGCCAGAGGGGATGGCGGCGGGCCGGCGGCGGTCGAGTTCCGTCGCGTGACCAAGCGCTACGGGGACGTCGTCGCCGTCAACCAGGTGTCGTTCACGATCGAGCAGGCGACGCTCGTCACGCTGCTCGGCCCGTCGGGGTGCGGCAAGACGACGACCCTCCGGCTCATCGCCGGGCTCGAGCTGGCGAGCGAAGGGGAGGTGCGGATCGGCGGGCGGGACGTCACCCGCCGGCCGGCGACCGACCGGAACGTGAGCATGGTGTTCCAGTCGTACGCGCTCTTCCCGCACATGACGGTGCTGGAGAACGTCGCCTATGGCCCGGTCGTCACCGGCGTGCCGCGGGGGCGGGCCCACGAGCAGGCGCGGGAGAAGCTGGCCCTGGTGGGCCTCCAGGGACTCGACGCCCGGCTGCCCTCCGAGCTGTCCGGCGGCCAGCAGCAGCGGGTCGCGGTCGCCCGGGCCCTGGTCCTCGAGCCCGAGGTGCTCTGCTTCGACGAGCCGCTGTCGAACCTCGACGCGAAGCTCCGGCGCCGGGTGCGCGAGGACATCCGCGAGCTCCAGCAGCGTCTCGGCCTCACGGTGGCGTACGTGACGCACGATCAGCAGGAGGCCCTCGCGGTCTCCGACCGTATCATCGTCATGGACCACGCGGCGATCGCCCAGAGCGGGACGCCGCGCGAGTTGTACGAGGCGCCGGTGAGCCTGTTCGTGGCCGACTTCGTCGGCGACTCGAACCTGATCGATGCGGAGCTCGCGAGCCGGAACGGCGTCGCGGGCCGCGTGCGGCTGGGCGGAGTCGAGCTAGAGCTGCCGCACCGCGGCACGGCGCCGGGGCCGGTGAAGGTGGCGGTGCGCCCCGAGGCCCTCCGGCTCTCGACAAGGTCGCCCGCGGAGCCTGCCCTCGCCGGACAGATCGCCAAGGCCGCCTACCTCGGCACGCACATGGAGTACACTGTCTCGACATCGGTGGGGGAGCTCTTCGTGGTCGACCGCTCCGTCTCCCGTCCGGTGCCCGCGGGGACGCCGGTCTGGGTCGCCTTCGAGGAGCACGGCGTGACGGTGGTGCCCTGATCGGGGTCAGACCTCGCCTTTGAGACATCTTCGGTGCCACCGGGCCTTGTCGGATTATCCGAAAGACGAAGTCTGACCCCACGGCAGGAGGGAAGCATGCCGTTGTCGCACATCCGCGTCGTCGACCTCTGCCGGGCCCGGACGGGCCCGACCTGCATCCGGCAGCTCTCGGAGTTCGGCGCCCAGGTCATCAAGGTCGAGCTGCCCGAGGAACACGACGACGACGTCGGCGGCCGCCACGGATTCGACTTCCAGAACCTCCACCCGAACAAGCGGGGGCTCACGCTCAACCTCAAGTCGGAGGCCGGCCGCGAGGTGCTGTACCGGCTGGTGCGCCGGGCGGACGTCTTCGCCGAGAACTTCCGCCCGGGCGTGAAGCGCCGCCTCGGGATCGACTACGAGACGCTGTCGGCCATCAACCCGCGGCTCGTCTACGTGAGCATCTCGGGGTTCGGGCAGACCGGCCCCTACGCCGACCGGGCGGGGCTCGACCAGATCGCCCAGGGGCTGTCCGGCTTCATGACCGTGAACGGGTTCCCGGGTCAGGGCCCGCTTCGGGCGGGCCTCCCGATCGCGGACCTCACGGCCGGGCTGATGGCCGCCCACGGGGTCATGGTGGCGCTCCTCGAGCGGGAGCGGTCGGGACGAGGCCAGTGGGTACACACCTCGCTGCTCCAGGCGATGATCCGCCTGATGGACCTCCAGGCCGCGCGCTGGCTGATCGGCGGCGAGGTGCCCGGCCAAGCCGGCAACTACCACCCGGTCGGCGTGCCGACGGGCGTGTTCCGCTGCCGGGACGGCAGCCTGATCATCCAGGCCGCCAACAACCGGCTCTACCAGCGGCTGTGCCGGGCCATCGACGCGCCCGAGCTCATCGACGATCCGCGGTTCGCCACCAGCGAGATCCGGCGAAGCCATCGCGAGGAGCTGACCGAGGAGCTCGAGCGTCGGCTCGTCGCCCGAGACCGCGCGGAGTGGCAGGCGCGGTTCGACGAGGCGGGCGTGCCCGCCGGAGCGATCCTCGACGTCAAGCAGGCTTTCGAGGACGCCCAGGTGCGGACGCTGCCCGTCGAGCGGCCGGTGGTGAGCAAGGCCCTGGGGCCGATCCGCCTGGTCGGGCACGGCGTGAACCTCGAGCGCACGCCGCCCGCCATCCGATCCGCCGCGCCGGAGCGCGGCGAGCACACGGAGGAGATCCTCCGCGAGCTGGGCTACCGGGACGACGAGATCGCCGGCCTCCGGCGCGACGGCGCCGTCTGAGCCGCTCGCGGGGCCGTCACCAGGGGACGACCGACCGGTCGGCGAGAGGTGACGGCGCCGGGCTGACCGCACTTGGCGCCGGCGCTCCGCGGGGGCCGGCTACATCCGGAGGTCGGCGAGCAGCCGGCTCAGGTGGGCGAATCCCATCCGCGCGTAGGTGAGGGGATGGGCCTTCTGCGGGTCCTGCTCGGCCTCGACGACGAGCCATCCCGCATAGCCCGCGCCGCGCAGGACCTCCAGCAGCGCCCGGTAGTCAACGCACCCGTCGCCGGGCACCGTGAAGACCCCGTCGACCACCGCCTCGAGGAAGCCCTGGTCGCGGCGGCGGGCCTCGACGAGCACCGCCGGCCGGATGTCCTTGCAGTGGACGTGGACGATCCGGCTCCCGTGGCGCCGCGCGACGGCGAGCATGTCGCCCCCCGCATAGGTGAGGTGGCCGGTGTCGAGGAGCAGGCCCACGGCCGGCCCCGTCGAGCGCATCAGCCGGTCGATCTCGCCTTCCGTCTCGACGACGGTGCCCATGTGGTGGTGATAGGCGAGCCGTATCCCGCGCCCGGCGAGGTGCTCGGCGACCTCGGTCAGCGCGTCGCCGAATCGCAGCCAGTCCTCGTCGGACATCCGCGGCCGCGTGGACAGCGCCACGCCGAGCCGCCCGTGCACGCTGCCCGTTTCCTCGGCGAACACCATGGCGGTGACGCCGAGCGCCGCCAGGAGGCCCGCGTGCGCCTGCATCGCGGCGATCTCCTCCTTGGCGCTGCGGCGGAGAAGATGCGCGCCGTACCAGCCCGACACGAGGTCGAGGCCGTGCTGCTGGAGCACGGCCCGGAGCTCCGGCGCGCGGCGGGGGAACTTCCGCCCGAGCTCGATGCCGGCGTACCCGGCCCGCCGCGCCTCCTCGAGACAGGTGTCGAGGGCGATGTCGTCGCCGAGCGTCTCCAGGTCGTCGTTGGTCCAGCCGATGGGGTTGACGCCGATCCGAACGGGCACGCTAGCCTCCGGCTCGCTGGCGGCGGCGCGCCGTGTCGTAGGCCTCGCGCGCCGACCGGACCTCGGGTCGCGCCGACACCTCGGGCACCGGCACGTCCCACCACGCGCCGCCGCCCGTGAACGGCCGGGCGGGGTCGGTCTCGATGACGACGACGGACGTGCGGTCCGCCTGGCGCGCCCGCTCGAGCGCGCCCTCGAGGTCGCCGATGGTCTTGACCTGCTCGGCATGGGCCCCCAGGCTCCGCGCGTGCGCGGCGAAATCGATCGCCGGCGCCTCGGGTCCGAGGAGGTTGTTGAAGGACGCGCCGCCGACGGCCTGCTGGAGACGGTTGATGCAGCCGAAGCCGCGATTGTCGAGGAGCACGATGACGAGCTTCCGGCGCAGGGCAACCGATGTGGCGATCTCGGAGTTCATCATGAGATAGCTGCCGTCCCCGACCATGACGAGGACTTCGCGGTCCGGGAGCGCCAGCTTCACGCCGAGCCCGCCGGCGATCTCGTACCCCATGCAGGAGTAGCCGTACTCGAGGTGGTAGCCGCGGGGGTCGCGAGTGCGCCAGAGGCGGCTCAGCTCGCCCGGGAGGCCGCCCGCGGCGCACACGACCACGTCGCGGGGACCGGCGGCGCGGTTCACCGCGCCGACCACCTGCGCCTCGGTCGTGGGAACGTCGGGGCCCGCGGCGGTGGCGGCGTCGACCAGGCGCGTCCACTCGGCGGTGAGCCGGCGCGCGGTCTCCATCCGGGCGGCGGGCGCTCGCCAGGCGCCGAGGGCGGCCGACAGCTCCTCGAGGCCGCGGCCCGCGTCCGCGACCAGCGGCAGCGCGCCGTGCTTGCCGGCGTCGTGCGGCGCGACGTTCAGCGCGACCAGGGTGAGATGCGTCCCCTGGAAGAGGGCGCGAGAGCCGGTGGGGAAGTCGGCCAGGCGGGTCCCGACGGCGAGGACGAGGTCCGCGTCGGCGCCGAGGGCGTTGGCGGCGCTCGAGCCGCACACCCCGATCGCGCCCACGCACGCCGGATGGTCCCAGGGCAACGCCCCCTTGCCGGCCTGCGTCTCCGCGACCGGGACCCCGTGGCGCTCGGCGAAGGCGCGGAGCGCGGCCTCGGCGAGCGAGTAGTGGACGCCGCCCCCCGCGACGAGCAGGGGCCGCTCCGCCCGGCGCAGACGCTCGGCCACCAGCGCCAGCTGGCCGGGGTCGGGTCCCGGCCGCTGGAGCCGGTGCACGCGCGGCTCGAAGAAGTGCTCGGGATAGTCGAACGCCTCCGCCTGAACGTCCTGGGGGAGGGCGAGCGTCGCGGGGCCGCAGGCGCCGGGATCGGTGAGGACCGCGATCGCCGCCGGGAGGCTCTGGAGGAGCTGCTCGGGGCGCGTGATCCGGTCCCAGTAGCGCGAGACGGGCCGGAAGCAGTCGTTGGCGGAGATCGTCGGATCGCCGAAGTCCTCGACCTGCTGGAGGACGGGGTCCGGGATGCGGTTCGCGAAGACGTCGCCCGGGAGCAGGAGCACCGGCAGGCGGTTGACGTGAGCGACGGCGGCCGCGGTCACCAGGTTCGTCGCGCCGGGCCCGATCGACGTCGTGCAGGCCATCATGCGGCGGCGCGCGTGCGCCTTGGCGAACGCGATCGCCGCGTGCGCCATCGCTTGCTCGTTGTGGGCCCGGAGCGTCGGGAGCCGGGATCGCGCCGCGTCGAGCGCCTCGCCGAGTCCCGCCACGTTCCCGTGGCCGAAGATCGCCCACACGCCCGCGAAGAGCGGCGCCTCGCCGCCGTCCACCTCGGTCGCCTGGGCGCCGAGGAACCTCACCAGCGCCTGGGCCATCGTGAGCCGCACGGTGCCCATCACCACGCCTCCTTCGCGCGAGTCCCGGGGACGCGACCTCGCCCTGAGTCTCGTCTTGACGGGCCGTCGCGCGCAATGCTAACGTCCCGCGCATGCTAAATGGTTTTGGCACGTGTCGCAAGTCTCCACCATCATGGCGTGTGGACGCGTGCTAAAGCGATTTGGCTTCCGGCCATGGTGACGATCCGCGACGTCGCCCGGCTCGCCGGCGTCTCGCCGGCCACCGTGTCGCAGGCGCTCAACGGGCGCGGCCGCGTGCACGCGCGCACCCGCGAGCGGGTCACCGAGGCCGCGACGCAGCTCCGCTACGCGCCGAACCTGAGCGGCCGGCGCCTGGCGCGGCGGCGCGCCGAGTGCATCGCGGTGCTGCAAGGCCGAAACATGACGACCGTGTTCAGCGACTCGTTCTACCGGGTGGTGCTGGGCGGGGTGGCCGACGTCACCCACGCGCGCGGATACAGTCTCGTGCTCACGCCGCCGCCGACCGCCGGCGCCCGGGACGCGGACCTCGCCCGCGCGCTGGGCCACGGCGCGGTCGACGGCGCGCTCGTCGTGGGGGCCCTCGACGCGGAGCTGCTCCGGGCGCTCCGGCACCGCGGCCTCCCGCTGGTGCTGGTGGACAACTACCTGCCCGGCGCCGATCTGCCGGCCGTGATTCCGGATTACCAGGCGGGAGCGCGCGTCGCGACCGAGCACCTGATCCGCCTGGGCCACCGGCGGATCGCGCTCCTCGGCGCGGCGGTCAGCTACCCCTTCGGCGCCCAGACGCTCGAGGGCTACACCGAGGCACTGGCGGGCGGGGCGGTCCTGCAGGATCCGGCGCTTGTTCGCCGGACCGAGATCGGCGTCGAGGCCGCGACCGCAGCGACGCGGAGCCTCCTCGCCCTGACCGCGCCTCCCACGGCGCTGTTCGCGGTGACCGACGCCATGGCCATCGGGGCGCTCCGGGCCGCCCGCGAGCGCGGGGTGCGCGTGCCGGCGGAGCTGGCGGTGGTCGGGATGGACGACATCGAGATGAGCGCGTACACGGATCCGCCGCTCACGACGGTGCGGATCGCGCAGGACGCGATGGGCCGCCTCGCCGCCGAGTGGCTGATCGGGCTGGTCGAGGGGGACGCGCCGCGCCGGGCCGCCCCGCCCGTGCCGGCGGAGCTCATCGTCCGGGGGACGTGCGGCGGCGGCCCGCCCGGGCATCGTGTCCCGGTGACGCCGGCCGGGGCGGCCATCGGACCGACGGTCTCCGCCACGGAGGACGCATGACCGGCAAGGGGACGAGGCTGGCCCTGGACGGCGGGACGCCGGTGCGCAAGGAGCCGATCCTGCCCGGCTGGCCCGGCGGGCTCCTGATCGGCGCCGAGGAGAAGGCGCAGGTCCTGGAGGTCCTGGAGAGCCAGAGCCTCTACCGGCACTACGGCCCCCATCCGCGTCACAAGGCGGCGGAGCTCGAGCAGAAGTTCGCGGCGGCCATCGGCGCGCGCCACGCGCTGGCCGTCACGTCGGGGACCGGGGCGCTGCTGGTCGGCCTCGCCGCGCTCGGGGTCGGCCCGGGCGACGAGGTCATCGTCCCGACCTACACGTGGGTCGCGACGATCAATGCCGTGGTGACGCTCGGCGCCGTGCCGGTCTTTGTCGACATCGACGAGAGCCTCACGATGGACCCCCGCGCGGCGGAGGCGGCGATCAGCGAGGCGACGGTGGCGATCGTGCCCGTGCACATGCGCGGGGCCGCGGCCGACATCGCCCCGATCCTGGCGATCGCCGAGCGGCACGGTCTCGCCGTCCTCGAGGACGCCGCCCAGGCCGTCGGCGGGATGTACCACGGGAAGCGGCTCGGCACGTTCGGCAGGTTCGGCGCGTTCAGCCTCCAGTACCACAAGACGATCACGACCGGCGAGGGCGGCATGGTCGTCAGCGACGACACCGCGATATTCGAGCGAGCGGTGCGCTATCACGACCAGGGCTCGGTGCGCGTCGAGGAGTTGGACCAGATGATTCCCGATGAGAGCCCGCTCATCATCGGCGTCAACTACCGGATGAGCGAGCTGACCGCCGCGGTGGGCGTCGCCCAGCTCGGCAAGATGGAGTGGATCATCGGCCAGATGCGCGCGCACAAGGCGCGCGCGGTCCGCGGCCTCGCGGGGATCCCGGGCATGCGCCTCCGCCCGCTGGCGGATCCGGCGGGGGAGACCGGCGCGACCCTGATCTTCTCGGTGCCCTCGGCGGCCGCCGCGACCCGCGTCGCCGCGGCTCTCACCGCCGAGAACGTGAAGGCGTCGGTCCCGTGGACGAGCGGGCAGCACGTGTACTACCACTTCGACCAGCTGATCGAGCGCCGGTTCCTGTCCAAGCGGCACTGCGCGTGGGAATGCCCCCACTACAAGGGCAAGGCGACCCTCCGGAAGGGACAGTTCCCGCGGACCGACGAGATCCTCCAGCGCGCGGTCCACATCGATCTCCATCCGCTGCTCGCCGAGTCGGACGTCGACGACATCGTGACCGCCGTCGACAAGGTCGCGGCCGCCCTCCTGTGAGCGCGCCGGAGATCGGGGTCGGCCTCCTCGGCCCCACCGGGATCGGGCAGGCCCACGCGCACGCATACACGCTCGTGCGCCAGGTGCTGTGGCCGCCGGCCGCGGTGCCGCGGCTCGTGCGGGTGTCCGGGCGGCGGACGGCGAAGGCGGAGCTGACGCGCGCCCGCTACGGGTTCGAGCGGGCGGGGGAGCGCTGGCAGGAGCTGGTGGAGGACCCCGCGGTGCAGGTCCTCGACAACTGCGCCCCCAACCACCTCCACCTCGAGCCGAGCCTGGCGGCGATCCGGGCGGGGAAGCACGTCTTCTGCGAGAAGCCCCTCGGGCTGTCGGCGGCGGAGGCGCGCGTCCTGCGGGACGCGGCCGTCGAGGCCGGGATCGTCCACATGGTCGGCTTCAACTACCGCTTCCTGCCGGCGGTGGCGCTCACGCGCCGCCTGATCGACGAGGGCCGCCTCGGCCGGATCCACCACTTCCGCGCCCGCTTCGCCGACGCCTCGTTCCTGGACCCCGAGGCGCCGTTCACCTGGCACCAGGACAGGGAGGCGGCGGGCTCGAACGCGCTCCTCGACCTCGGGAGCCACCTGATCGACCTCGCGCGGTACCTGGTCGGCGAGCCCGAGGCGGTCAGCGGCGCGCTCGCCACGTTCGTGGCCGACCGCGCGGATCCGGTGACCGGCCGGCGCCGCCCCGTGGAGACAGAGGACGCCTTCGAGGCGACCGTCGAGTTCGCGGGGGGCGCGCTCGGGAGCCTCTCGGGCACGAACATGGCCGCCGGCCGGCGGGCCCACATGACCTTCGAGCTCAACGGGTCGGGCGGCACGGTCGCGTACGACCTCGAGCGGCTCAACAGCCTGTGGGTCCATCTGCTGGGCGAGCGCCCGGCGGGGGGCGGCCTCCGCGAGATCCACGTGACGGACACCGACCACCCCTACGGGGGAGTCTGGTGGCCGCCCGGGCACTCCATCGGCTGGGAGGCCTCGCTCGTCCACGAGCTCGGCCACTTCCTCGGGGCCGTCGCGGCCCGGGAGTCGGCGGGACCGCTCGGGGCGACGTTCGACGACGGCTACCGCTGCGCGGTTGCGTGCGACGCGATCCTCGAGGCGGCCCGCTCTGGCCGCCGAGTAGAGATCACGCCGTGACGACCATTTCCAGCCGGAGCCTGCCGGTCCGTCCGGCCCGCTGAGCGTCGTCCCCGGAGCGTGATCTTGGGTCGATCCGGAGCGTGGAGAGCCTTCGGCGTGACTGTTACGTTTCTGTTACGATTGCCGCCGGCCCGCCGACCGCGAGGGTGGTGGGCACCGGCAACGTCAACCAGGAGGGCAGGAAGATGAGACGTACCTTCTCGCGGTTCGGCCAGCTGTTCGGCATCGTGGCGCTCGGTCTCTCGACGCTGTGGCCGCTGCCGGCCGCCGCCCAGGGCCGGGTGAACATCCTCTGCAGCCCCGATCCCGCCTGGTGTGAGGCCGTCAAGGCGTCGTTCGGCAAGGCGACGGGCATCCAGACCGAGTTCGTGCGCCTGAGCTCGGGCGCCGCGCTCGCGCGGCTCCGCGCCGAGAAGGACGCGCCCACGTTCGACGTCTGGTTCGGCGGCAGCGGCGATTCCCAGTGGGTGGCGCAGGCCGAGGGGCTGACGGAGTTCTTCAGGCCGAAGGCGTGGGGCGAGCTCCGGCCGCAGCTCACGAAGGCCGTCGACGGGCACTACATCCCGCTCTACACGGGGCTCCACGGCCTCGCGGTCAACGAGAAGCTCCTGAAGGAGAAGAACCTGCCGGTCCCGGAGACGTGGAAGGACTTCGGCGACCCGAAGTACAAGGGTCTCGTCGCGATGCCCAACCCCAACACCTCGGGCACCGGCTATCTCCTGATGACCACCGTCGTCCAGCTCTACGGCGAGGACGCGGGGTTCGAGCTCCTGAAGGCGATCCACAAGAACGTCGCCCAGTACACGCGGAGCGGCGGCGACCCGAGCCTTCTCGCGGGGCGGGGCGAGGTCGCGATCGGCGTGTCGTTCGCCAACGACGTCGTCGAGCGCATCCGGAAGGGCTTTCCCATCCGGTTCGTGGCGCCGAAGGACGGCATCGGCTACGAGATCGGAGCCCTCGGCCTCGTCAAGGGCGCCCCGAACCGCGAGAGCGCGCTCCGCCTGATCGACTGGGCGCTCGATCCCCAGAACCAGGTCCTGGGGCCGCAGAACGGCGAGGTCTCCATCCAGTCCAACTCGCGGACGCCGATCGATCCGGACGTGCCGCGCTTCGAGGACGTGAAGCTGATCGCGTACGACTTCGGGAAGTACGGGACGCCCGCCGTCCGCGACGGGCTGATCAAGCGGTGGACGGAGCAGGTCTTCCCGCTCCCGCGCTGACGTCCGGCATTGTCCCTAGCCCCGGAGCCGCCTGGGGGGCCCTCGGGCTCCTCGGCTTCACGCTCGGCGCGTGGACGGGCGCCGCGCGGACCGGGCCCGCCGTCACGGGGCTCGCGCTGGCGGCGCGCGGGGGGGGCGCGGGACGCGGGCTCGTCCTCCTCGCGGGCGCGGCGCTCGCGGTGGCGACCGGCCTCGCGCTGGCCGGCCGGGGCCGGCGGAGCGGCCGCGTCCTCGGGGCCGTCGCCGGGATCGGCGCCCTGGCGGCCCTGGTCGGTCTCGCCCGCGCCGCGGGCCCGGCCGGGTGGGGCGCCCTCGCGGCGATCGCCGCCCTCGTCAACCTCGCCGGCATCGGGCTCGCGCGCGGCCGCCTGGTCCGCGGCGGCGGGTTCGTCGGCGGGGCGATCCTCTGGATGGCGCTCCTGGTGGCCGTCTTCGTCGTCTACCCGGTGGTCGCGATGCTCCATGCGAGCGTGTCGTCCGGCAGCGGCCTGACGGCGGAGTACCTCCGCCGGACGCTCCGCTCCCCGGTGTTCCTGCTCCTGGCCCACGAGACGCTGCCGCGGCCGGCGGCGGCGGTCGCCCTCGCCGGCGCCGGCCTCGGGAGCCTGCTAGGCCTGGCGTGGGCCGGCTCGGCGCGCGGGGGGATCCGGCGCGTCCTGCGGCTCACGCTGGCGCTCGCGGCGGTCGGCGGGGCGGCCGGGCTCCTTCTCGGGGCGCGGGGCGCCCTGCGGAACAGCCTCCTCCTCGCGGTCGCCGTCGGTCTCGCGACGACGGCGCTCGGCCTCGCGTTCGCGCTTCTCGACGCGCGGAGCCGCCTCCGGACCCGGCGGCTCCTTGGCCCGCTCTCCCTGATCCCGATCATCACGCCGGCGTTCGTCCTTGGGCTCGCGTTCATCTACCTGTTCGGCCGGCGGGGGTCCATCACCCACGGGCTGCTCGGCCTCGACACCGGCGTCTTCTTCGGGCCCCTCGGCGTGGGGATCGCGCAGGTGATGGCCTTCACGCCCATCGCGTTCCTCGTGCTCTCGGGCGTGGCGCGCTCGCTCGACGTCGCGCTCGAGGAGGCGGCCCAGACGCTCCGGGCCACGCCCTGGGTCCTGCTCCGGACCGTGACCGGCCCCTTGCTCGTGCCCGGTCTCGCGAACGCGATGCTGCTGGTGATGATCGAGAGCCTCGCCGACTTCGGAAACCCGATCCTGCTGGGCGGGGGGACGCCCTTCCTTGCCACCGAGGTGTTCCTCGCGATCGAGGGCCGGTTCGATCCTCACGAGGCGGCCGTCTACGGCGTCGTGCTGCTGACCCTGGCGCTCGTCCTGTTCCTGGTCCAGCGCCGCTGGCTGGCGGGCGTGTCGGTCGTGACCGTCACCGGCCGGCCCTCGGCCGGGCGGCCGGTGCCCCTGCCGCGCGCGGCCGACTGGGCGCTGACCGGCCTCTTCCTCGTCTACGCGACACTGGGCGCGCTCCTCTACGGCTCGCTCTTCCTGGGGGGATTCGTCCGCGTGTGGGGCATCGACCACCGGCTCACGACGATGCACTACCGCGACATGGTGAGCACGGGCTTGCCCGTGCTCCTCGACACGGCCCGCCTGGCGGCCGTCGCCGCGGTGCCCGCCGCGCTCGTCGGCTTCCTGATCGCCTACCTCACGACGCGCCACCGGTTCCTCGGGCGCGGGGCGCTCGAGTTCTCCGCGCTCCTGTCGTACGCGTTGCCCGGCACCGTCATGGGCGTCGGCTACATCCTCGCGTTCAACCAGGGGGGCTTCAAGCTGACAGGCACGAGCGCGATCCTCGTCGCGGCGTTCGTGTTCCGCGGGATGCCGGTCGGCGTGCGGAGCGGCATGGCTGCCCTCGCCCAGGTGGATCCCGTGCTGGAGGAGGCCTCCGCGTTGCTTCGGGCGAGCGTGCCCGCCACGCTCCGGCGGGTCGTGCTGCCGCTCGTGCTCCCGGCGCTCCTGACGGGGTTCATCTACTGCTTCGTGCGCGCGGTCACGGCGGTGAGCCAGGTGATCTTCCTCGTCTCGCCGGGCCACGACCTCGCGACCGTGCTCTTGCTCTCGTGGGCGGAGTACGGGCACCTCGGGCGCGGGGCGGCGCTCGCCTCGGTGCTGGTCGTGTTCCTCGCCGCGGTGGTGCTGCCAGTGGAGCGATTCGGCCGGCGCGGGCCACGAGTGGGCCCGTCGGCCGCCACCTGACCGTCGAGTCGACGCTCGTCACCAGGAGGACGCATGTCCCGGATCCGCATCGGCGTCGTGGGCTGTGGCCTGATCGGCCAGATGATGCACCTGCCGCACCTCAAGGAGCTGCACGAGCTCTACGAGGTGGTGGCGCTCTGCGACGTCTCGCCCGGGACGCTCCAGTACGTCGGGAACTACTACGGGGTCGCCCGCCGCCACACGGACCATCGCGAGCTGCTCGAGGAGCCGATCGACGCGGTCATGGTACTCAGCGCCGACTCCCACGGCCAGGTCATCGTCGACGCGCTCCGGGCCGGCAAGCACGTGGTGACCGAGAAGCCCATGTGCTTCGCCCTGAGCGAGGCCGACGAGATCCTCGCCGCCCACAAGGCGGCCGGCACCGTCTGCATGGTCACCTACATGAAGCGCTACGACCCCGGGTACCGATACGTCGAGCCGCTGGTCCGCGGGCTGCGCGACCTCCAGGCGATCGAGATCACGGTCCTCCATCCCTCCGAGGCGAACCAGATCGGGCACCACGATATCCGGCGCTTCCCCGATGTCCCGGCGCCGCTCCGGGAGCGCCTCCGGGCGGAGCAGGACCGGCTCATCCGCGAGGCCATCGGCCCCTTCACGCCGCTCGAGCGGCGCGTCTTCGCCGAGAACCTCCTGTCGACCCTGGTCCACGACGTCAACGTGCTGCGCGGCCTCTCCGGGGATCCCGCCGAGGTGCTGTTCACCGACGTCTGGGCGGCAGGGGAGAGCATGCTGACCGTCCTCCGCTACCCGTCGGGCGTGCGCGCCACGATCGCGCTCCACTATCTGCCCGATCTGGCCAACTACCAGGAGACGGTGGCGTACTACGCGAAGGCGGGCCGGGTGAAGCTCGTGTTCCCGTCGCCGTTCTTCCGCAACATGCCGACGGGAATCGTCGTGGAGTCCATGGAGCAGGGGAAGGCCGTGGAGAAGCGCGTCACCGCCTCGATGAAGGAGGCGTTCAAGGAGGAGCTCATCCACTTCGCCGAGTGCGTGCGCACGGGGGCGCGCCCGATCACGACGCCCGAGGAGGCGCGCGGCGACGTGGCGCTCCTCCACAAGATCTTCCACGCCATCAAGCGCCCGCTGGTCGCCACAGGCTAAAGGCCGTCCGATGAAACCCTCGGACAGCTGCCACAGGCCGAAGGCCGTTCGATGAAGGCCGTCCGACAGGGACCGACCCCGTGAGACTGCGTCCCGAGACGCGCGCCGCCGTCACCGCCGCCCGGGCCGCCGGGCGGATCCTCGACCGGTGGTTCGGCCGGGTGGGGCCCGTGCGGCTCAAGAGCGCGCGCGATCCGGTGACGCGGGCCGACGGTGCGGCCGAGCGCGCCATCCGGCGGCTCCTCGGGCGGCGGTTCCCGACGATCGGCTTCCTGGGAGAGGAGGGCGGTGCGGTGGCGACGGGCCCCGACGGGCGCTGGATCGTCGATCCGCTCGACGGAACCATCGCCTTCGTCGCCGGGCTGCCAACGTTCGGCGTGTCGATCGCGCTCGAGGAGCGGGGCCGGCTCGAGGTCGGCGTCATGCTGTTCCCGCGCCTCCGCGAGCTGTTCGTGGCGGAGCGCGGCCGGGGCGCCTGGCTGAACGGCCGGCGCATCCGGGTGACGCGCACCCGCGACATGGCGCGGTGCGTCGTCTCGCTCTGGCACGAGGCCGGCCTCTGGCGCGACCGCCGGATGCGCGAGCGCGTCGCCCGGGTCGGCGCGGAGGTGCGGAGCGTCGCCATGGTCGGGGCGTGCTTCTCCCTCGCCTACGTTGCCGCCGGCCGCTTCGACGGCTACTGGGAGCGGCAGGCCCATCCCTGGGACCTCGCGGCCGGCGCGCTCCTCGTCCGCGAGGCCGGGGGCCGGGTGACGGGCGGCGCCGGCCAGCCCTTCGACGTGAACGAGGCCACGATCGTCGCGTCGAACGGCCGGATCCACGACCGCATGGTCGCGCTCCTGAACGGCCGGCGCCCGCCGGTGCGCGCGGGTCGATGAAGAACGACGGCGCCTCGGTGCGGCTCGACGCCATCACGAAGCGCTTCGGCGCGACCGTGGCGGTCGACGCCGTCTCTCTCACCGTCGAGCCGGGCGAGTTCCTCACCCTGCTCGGGCCGTCCGGCTGCGGGAAGACGACGACGCTCCGGATGGTCGCCGGGCTGGAGGAGCCGACGGCGGGGCGCGTCTTCATCGACAGCGAGGACGTGACGGACCAGCCGCCGCACGCCCGCGACATCACGATGGTGTTCCAGAGCTACGCGCTCTTCCCGCACCTCACGGTGTTCGAGAACGTCGCCTACGGGCTCCGCGTGCTTCGGCGCCCCGCCGACGAGGTGCGGCACCGGGTCCAGGAGGCGCTGTCCCTCGCGGGCATCGGCGATCTCGGCGCCCGCCAGCCGGCGGCGCTGTCGGGCGGCCAGCAGCAGCGAGTGGCGCTCGCGCGGGCGCTCATCCTCCAGCCGAAGGTGCTCCTGTTCGACGAGCCCCTCTCGAACCTCGACGCCAAGCTCCGGAAGCGGATGCGCGACGAGATCCGAGCGCTCCAGCGGCGGGCGGGCATCACCGCCCTCTACGTCACGCACGACCAGGCCGAGGCGCTGGCGCTGTCGGACCGGATCGCGGTGATGGCCCACGGCCGGGTCGAGCAGCTCGGCGCGCCGGCCGAGATCTACCGGCGGCCAGCCACCCGCTTCGTGGCCGACTTCATCGGTGAGGCGAACCTCCTGCCGGTCGAGATCGAGGCGCGCGGCGCGGCGGGCGGGCGGGCTCGCCTCGGCTCCGTCGGGCTTCCCGTACCGGACGGTACGGCGCCCGCCGGTCCCGCGACGCTCGTCGTGCGACCCGAGGCGATCCAGATCCGGCCCGCGGCGCTCGCGTCGCCGCCCGACGGCGCGCTGGCCGGCGAGGTGCGACGGGCCGCCTACCTCGGCGCCGCCGCGGAGTACACGGTCGAGACCGAGGTCGGCGCCGTCGCGGTGACGGACGCCGTCATGCCGGAAGGACTCCTCCCCGCCGGCTCCCGGGTGTGGCTCACCTTCGCCCCCGACCGCCTGGCGGTGCTGCCAGCCGGGTCGCCGGCCAGCTCGATGGAGGGGCGGTGACGATGCTTCCCCTGGCGCGCGGACGCTTCGGCGTGTCGGCGTGGATCTACGGCGACGCGCCCTTGCCCGGGACGCTCGCCCGCATCGCCGCCGCCGGCTACGACGGGGTCGAGCTCCCGGGTGAGCCCGGCCGCTGGCAGCCCGCGGAGCTCCGGCGCTGGCTCGGCGATCACGGGCTCGCCCCCGTCGCGCTGACGGCGTCCTGCTGGCTGACGACCGAGCGCGACCTCGCCCATCCCGACGCGCGCGTCCGCGGCGTCGCGGTGGACTACGTCGGGCGCTGCCTCGCGCTCGCCGCCGAGATCGGCGCGCCCGTCGTGCAGATGCTCGCCTCGGGTGAGCCGCGCCTGGCGCCGATCGCCAGCCGCGACGCGGAGTGGGCCTGGTCGGTGGCCGGCATGCAGGCCGCCGCGCGCGAGGCGGAGCGGAGCGGGGTGCGGATCGCCGTCGAGCCGCTGAACCGCTACGAGGGGTACCTCGTGACCTCGGCGCGCGAGGCCCTTGCGTACCTGGACGCCGTCGGGTCCGCCTGGGTCGGCATGACGCTCGACCTGTTCCATGCCAACATCGAGGAGCCCGACGTCGCGGCCTCGATCCGCGCGGCCGGGCATCGGCTCTGGCACGTGCAGGTCGCCGACACGACGCGGCGCGGCCTGGGCCATGGGCACCTCGACCTCGCGGTGGTCGCGGCGGCGCTGGCAGGAATCGACTACGGCGGAGCCCTGGTGGTGGAGATCATGGCCCCGGGGCCCGATCCGTTCCAGGCGATCAAGGACGAGCATTCGGCCGGGATCCTCGACCGGGACATCCGGGAGTCGCTCGACCGGCTCCGGGCCCACTGGCCCCCGCGGGCCGGTGCGCGGCCGCCAGGGAGGTGATCGTGACCGGGATCGGAAGCGAACCGCACGTGCAGCGAAGGTCCGCACATGCCTGCGCGGCAGGCAGGAGGAGTGGAATGCGAGGCCGTGTCCTCATCGCCGTCATCGCGACCGCGGTCCTGGCTCTCGGCGCCATCGGGCCGGCCGGCTCGGCCCTGGCCGCCGATCCGGAGCTGGTGCTCGCCGACAGCCAGTCGGGCGCCAACTTCCAGGCGTACTGGCAGAAGTACGTCATTCCGGCGATCAAGCAGTCGCTCGGCATCACCGTCCGGTACCTGGTGACGAGCGACGCCGAGCAGATCCAGAAGGCGAAGGCGTGGCAGCCCGGCAAGGGCGATGTCCAGATCGTCTTCCCGAAGTCCATCGCCACCTGGGTCAGCTCGGGAGTGCCGCTCGAGACGCTGACGCCCGCGAGCGTCCCGAACATCGCCCGCATCGACCCGCGCTTCCTCAAGTCCGACGAGGGCGTGGACCTCCAGGGCAAGGGCGCGCTGTTCTGGCGGACGTCGTACGCGCTGATCTACAACTCCGCGTCGCTCAAGAACCCGCCGAAGTCGTGGCACGAGTTCTACGACCGCCGCGCGGAGTTCAAGGGCCACATCGGCATGGTGCGGCCCGACGCCAAGTCGAGCTCCGGCTGGCGGCAGCGTTACGTCTTCCTCCACGCGTTCCTGAAGGACAAGATGACGCGGCCGATGTCGGAGCTCAAGGAAGACCCGGCGTTCAAGGACGCATGGGCCAAGCTCAAGGACTTCACGACGTACGCGAGGCTGCCGATGCCCGCCGAGCCGCCGAACCTGTTCGAGGACTTCAACGCGGGCGACACGTGGATCTCGCTCTACGCGCAGGACTACGCCCTCTGGTCGGCGCGGCAGGGGACGATGCCCCCGACGATCAAGGCCGTCTATCCGGAGGAGGGGGCCGACGAGATCGGGACCGGCTACCTCGCGGTGCCCGCCAACATCGCGCCCGACCAGAAGGCCGCGGCCCTGAAGGTCGTCAACTACCTGCTGTCGGACGACCAGCAGATCCGCCTCCTCACCACCATGTGGCAGTACCCGGGGACGGAAATCACGGACCAGGCGCCGCCCATCGTGTGGGAGATCGTGCCGAAGCTCGACGTGCTGATGCGGACGGCGATCCCGCGGGAGCGCATCCGCAAGGACATCATCGACTACATCAAGGCCAACGCGAAGGACCTGATCCCCTGATGGGGTCAGGCCTCGACTCTGAGTTCTGGACTACGCGGTGGGCGACCTGCCCGGCCTCGGTCGGAAGTCAAAGTCGGGGCCTGACCCCGATGTTTGGGGGAAATGCCTAGAAGGCAGGGTCTGACCCCGGAGGCGGTCGTCACCGGTAGCATGCTGCTGCCGGCGGCGGCCGCCTTCCTGGGGCTGTTCTGCTACCCGATGCTCCTGACCGTCATCCTGAGCCTCCGGCCCGAGGGGGCGGAGGTCGGCTGGACCCTGTCGCACTACCTCGCCTTCCTCGGCGACAAGGACAGCCGCGACGTGGTGCTCCTGACGTTCGGCCTCGCGCTGGCCGCGACCCTCGCCTCGATCGCCGTCAGCGTGCCGGTCGCCCTCGCGCTCCGGCGCCGCCTGCCGGGTCACCGGCTGTTCCGGGTCGTGGTGCTGGTCCCGCTGGTCGTCCCCGGCCTGATCGGCGCCCTCGGTCTCCTGATCTTCTGGGGCCCGCGTGGGTGGTTCAACCTCCTGCTGACCCAAGCCATCCCCGTCCTCTCCCGGGGGCTCGTCCTCACCTACACGCTCCCGGGCCTGGTCCTCTTCTACCTGTGGCTCTACTTCCCGTACACGTGCGTCACCACGCTGGCGGCGCTGGAGGGCCTCGATCCCGCGATCGAGGAGGCGGCGGAGGTGGCGGGCGCCGGCCGCTGGCAGCTCCTCCGGCACGTGCTCCTGCCGCTCGCCACGCCGGGCATCCTCGCCGGCTCCGTCCTCACGTTCATGGCGGCGTTCGGCGCGTTCAGCGTGCCGCTCGTGGCGGGCGGGAACTACCGGCCGCTCGCCGTCGAGATCTACAAGCAGATCTCGGTCCCGATCCCACCCCACTGGTCGGGCGCGAGCGCGATCGCGGTGGTCATGGGCGCGGTGCAGGTCGGCTTCCTCGCCGTCTACATGCGGGCGGTGCGCCGGCTGGGAGGGCGCCGGTGAGGGGTCTCGCCCGCGCCTACGGCCGGGGGCTCTGGGAGGGACGGGCGGTGCTCGCCTACACCATTCTCCTGAGCCTCACGCTGTTCATCGTGGCGCCGTTCCTGATGATCGCCCTCCGCTCCGTCGGCAAGGGCTGGTTCGGGAAGCTCTGGCTCCCTCCCCAGCTCACGCTCGAGTGGTACCGGTGGGCGATCGAGGTCGGGAACATCCCGGAGGTGCTCCGGAACACGGTGATCATCGGGGTCATCGCGGTCGCGATCAGCACCACGATCGGGCTCTTCGCCGGCTGGGCGTTCGGGCGGCGGCAGATCCCAGGGAAAGAGCTCCTGCTGGCGCTCTTCCTCCTGCCGCTCATGATCCCTTCCATCACCTACGCGCTCGGAGTCGCCCGGATCTTCTACGCGCTGCGCCTGGTGGACACCCACTTCGGAGTGGCGCTGGCCCACGTCGCCGTGTGCGCGCCGTACGCGATCATGGTGCTGTCGGCCACGTTCGAGGGCCTCGACGAGCGCGTGCTGGAGGCCGCGAGCGTCTGCGGCGCCGGCCCGGTCCGGCGCTTCTTCCACGTCGTCCTGCCGCTGGTGATGCCCGGGATCCTCGCCTCGGCGATCTTCACGTTCACCCACTCGTACAACGAGTTCACGCTGACGCTCCTGACGTACGGCCCGCACACCGTGACGCTGCCGGTGCGGACCTACCTCGCGGTCGGCGACGGCTACTGGGAGATCACCAGCGCGATGGCCGTCCTCATGGTCGCGCCGTCGCTCCTGATCCTCGCGCTGGTCCAGCGGCGCGCCCGGCCCGAGCGGCTGGTCGGCGGCTTCAAGGGCGCGTGACGTGCCACATGCGATCGACCCGATGATCGAGCTGCGCGGCGTCACGGCGCGCTACGGGGCGGTCCTCGCCAACGACCGCCTCGACCTGGTCGTCCACCGGGGCGAGCTCCTGACGCTGCTCGGCCCGTCGGGGTGCGGGAAGACGACGGCGCTCCGGACGCTCACCGGCCACGTGCGGCCCGAGTCGGGCCGCGTCGTGATCGACGGCCGGGACGTGACCGATCTCCCGACCCACCGGCGCGAGCTCGGCATGGTGTTCCAGAACTTCGCGCTCTTCCCCCACATGACGGTCCGCGACAACGTGGGGTTTCCGCTCATGATCCGCGGCGTCTCCGCCGCCGAGCGGGCCACGCGCGTCCTGGAGGCCCTCAGGCTCGTGCGGCTGGAGGGCCACGCGGACAAGCACCCGCGCCAGCTCTCCGGCGGCCAGCAGCAGCGGGTGGGGCTCGCCCGCGCGCTCGTCTACCGGCCGAAGGTGCTGCTCCTCGACGAGCCGCTCTCGAACCTGGACGCGAAGCTCCGGGAGGAGATGCGCTTCGAGATCCGGGACGTGGTCACCCGGCTCGGCGTCACCGCGGTCTACGTGACGCACGACCAGGAGGAGGCGCTGGCCCTGTCCGACCGGATCGCCATCATGAACCGCGGGCGGATCGAGCAGCTCGGGACGCCCGAGGACATCTACGCGCGCCCCGCGTCGCGGTTCGTCGCCGAGTTCGTCGGGCTCTCGAGCTTCCTCGAGGGCGTGGTAGAGACGGTCGGCGCGGACGGCATGCGGGTCGCGGTCGGCGGCGGACACGTGACGGTCCCGGCGCTGCCCGGCGCGGCTGCGGGGCGGCGCGCCCTCCTCTTCGTGCGGCCGAACGAGGTCGAGCTCCTGCCGGCCGACGCGCCGGACGCGGGCGCCCTCGCGGCGACGGTCGAGGCGGCGACGTACCTCGGCGACCGCATGGACTACCGGCTCCGCCTGGACGATGGGCTCGCCCTCCGCGTCCAGCGGGACGACGGCCCGCGGCTCGCGCCCGGGACGTCGCTCCGGCTCCGGCTGCCGCCCGGCCGGGTCCGCGCGCTGTCCGAGGGGGGCGCGTGAGGACGCCGCGTCGCCGGAGCGCCGCGGGGCGGACGCCGTCCCGCCGAGGTGTCCCGCCCGGAAAGGGCCGCGCGACGACGCCCGCGCCGGCCACCCGCGTCGCGAGCCTGACGATGGAGGAGCTCGCCGCCGCCCTCGGCGCGGGCCGCTGGCTCCTCCTCCCGTTCGGCACCGTGGAGGCGCACGGCCCGCACCTCGCCCTCGGCGCCGACCTGATCGACGCCGCGCGGATCTGCGGCGCGGTGGCGGAGCGCGTCGGCGGGCTCGTCGCCCCGGGCTTTCCCTACGGCGTCTGCCGGACGATGCGGAACTTCCCCGGCACCGTGTCGCTGTCGGCGGCCACGTTCACCGCCGCCGTGCGCGAGGTCGTCCGGGAATACGTCCGCCACGGCGCGCGCCGGCTGGCGCTCTATTCCGGGCACGCTGAGCCGGCCCAGCTCGAGGCGCTGCGCGAGGCCGTGATCCCGGTCGTGGACGCCGAGCCCGCCCTCGTGGCGCTCGTCGTGGGCCCCTACGCCTTCCTGGACCCGGTGCGCGAGGCGGCGGGGCTCACGGGCCGAGACGGCCACGCGGCGTCCCTCGAGGTCTCGACGGTGCTCGCGCTCGATCCCGACGCGGTCCGGCTCGGCCGGATCCCGGACGTCCGGGAGCGCCCGCGCCTGTCCGTGTTCCGCGTGGCGGCCCACCCCGAGACGGAGTTCCCCGCGACCGTCCGGGGCGACACGCGCCGGGTTTCGCCCGAGCTCGGCCGGCGCGCCGTCGAGCACGTCGTCGCCGAGTTCGCCGCCCTCCTCGAGCGCGTGGCGCGGACGGGGCGCGAGTGGTAGCGCGCCCGGACGGACGCTGGGCCGGCGCGGTGGCGGCCGGGCTCCGCGCCGCCGCGGCGGCGGTGCGCCGGACCGACCCGCGCCGCGGCCAGCGCGTGGTCGCCGGCCGCGCCGAGGGCTACCGGCCCTTCGACCCCGAGGTCATCGGCGTGGACACCGCGGCCGAGCGCGCCGCCGTCGCCGCCCTCCGCCGCGCGGGGATCCACGGCACGCTCCTCTCCGAGGAGGCCGGCGAGCGGCCGCTGCCCCGGCCGCGGACCGGCGCATGCCCCGAGCCCGTCTACGTCGTCATGGACCCGTTCGACGGGAGCATGCTCTACCGCCGCGGCATCCGCGCCATGTGGTACACGGGGCTCGGCCTTTGGGGGCGCGACGGCGTCGCGCTGGCCGCGGGGCTCGTGGACCACGTCACGAGGGAGCTCGTCCTGTCCGACGCGCGCGGGGTCCGCCGGTGGACCCGCCGCGGCGCCCGGCCGGACCGCCCGAGGCCCGCCACGACGCGCGAGATCGAGGCCGCCTTCCTCGAGGCCTACCTGATGAAGCCGGCCTTCCTCTACCCGACCGCCGAGGCGCTCCGTCCCTTGCTCGCCCGGGCGCGGTTCGTCCTGCCGAACGGGGGGCCGGGCGGCTTCGTCGACGTGGCCTGCGGGCGCGTCGACGTCTACCTCGCGTGGCGCGAGGCGCTGACCGAGGTCTTCTCGACGGTGGCGGTCGCCCAGGCGGCGGGGTGCGTCGTGAGCGGCTGGGACGGCGCCCCGCTCGTGTTCCGCCCCGACATCAACGCGCTCCACACCCTGGTGTGCAGCGCCAACCCGCGCCTGCACGCGGCAGTGCTCCGCGCGCTCGAGGGCGTGGCGCCGCCCGGAGGGATCCCCGCATGAGGCTCGGCTGCATCTGTGGCTCGTACAACCGCTCCTTCGCCTCCGGCGCGATGGACCAGCTCCGCTTCGTCGCGCACTGCGGCGACGCCCTCGGCGTGGCCGGGGTCGAGTTCCAGGACGTCCACTTCCCGGAGACGCGGCCCGCCTATCTCGACCGGCT
>DATBGA010000043.1:0-8911 GCA_036558225.1 Candidatus Methylomirabilota bacterium
CTGCCGCACCTCGCGATTCCTCATCCACGCGGCCCGGGAGGCCCTCGAGACGGCCGGGCTCAGGGACACGCTGCCCCGGGGCGAGCGGATCGGGGTGGTCGTCGGCACGGCGCTCGGCGGGATCGACGAGGCGAGTCGCGCGCTTGCCGCCCCGCGAGCGCTGGGCGCCTTGACGGGCTCCGCGTACGACGGACCGACCCGCAACCTGGCGCGCTGGCTGGGCGCGCGCGGGCCGGTTCTGACCGTGACGACAGCGTGCGCGTCGGGGGCGACCAGCCTCGGCCTCGGCGCTGATCTCCTGCGGGCGGGCCAGGTGGACATCGTGCTCGCCGGCGGCGCGGACGTGCTCTGCCGGTTCGTCCAGCGCGGGTTCAACGTGCTGCGCTCGCTGACGCGCGATGCCGTCCGCCCGTTCGACCGGCGCCGGAGCGGCCTCCTCCTCGGCGAGGGCGCGGGCCTCGTCGTGCTGGAGCGGGCGGACGCCGCCGCGCGCCGCGGGCACCGGCCGCTCGGACACCTCCTCGGCCATGCCAGCACGGCGGACGGCGCCCACATCACGGCGCCGGACCCCGAGGGGCGGGGGCTCGAGCTCGCCGTGCGCATGGCCCTCGCGGAGGCCGGGCTCGCTCCGGACGCGCTTGACCTGGTGAGCGCGCACGGGACGGGCACGCCCGCGAACGACCGCGTCGAGACCGAGGTGCTCAAGCGGGTCCTCGGCCGGCGCGCCCAGGCCATCCCCGTGAACTCCATCAAGGCGCACCTCGGCCACACCATGGGCGCCGCCGCGACGCTCGAGGCGATCATGTGCCTCCTCGCCAGCCGCCACGGTCAGGTGCCGCCGACGCTCAACTACAGCGAGGCGGACCCGGACTGCGATCTGGACTACGTGCCGAACGCCGGGCGGGCCTGGCGGTCCCGGCTGAGCCTGTCGACCTCGCTAGGGTTCGGCGGCTGCAACGCCGCCCTGGTGCTGGCGGCGGGGGAGGAGCCGGCGTGAGCGCGACGGCGGCGGTGCGATCGAGCTCCGCGGCCCCGCCGGCGCCGCGGATCCGCGGGATCGGCGCGATCACGGGCTGGGGCGAGGGTGTGAAGGCGCTGGCCGACGGGTCGTCCGAGGGTGGGCGGCGCGGAGAGCGGGCCACGGGGCTGGTCACGGCGCCGACTCCCGTCCTGGGCGGAGACCGGTTCCGACGCGCGACGCGGGAATGCCTGCTGGCGGTCGCGGCCGCGAAGGCGGCGGTCGCCGACGCCGGCCTCGCGGAGTCGGAGCTGGCGGGCCCGCGAACGGGTATCCTGTACGTCAGCGCCACGGGGTACGCCGCCGCGAACCGGGCGTTCCTCGAGGACGAGACGTCCACGACGCTTCACTTCCCGTACACCTCGCCCAGCGCGGTGCCCGGCGAGGTGACGATCGAGCTGGGAGTCCGAGGGCCCTACGTCAACCTCATGGGCGGCGCCCCGGCGACTCTCCTGGCGCTCTGGTGGGCGGCGTGCTGGCTGGCCGAGGGCCGGGCCGACCGGCTTCTCGTGCTCGCCGTGGAGGCGTTTCACGAGGTGCGTGATCTGTTCGGTCGCGCTCGACGGCTCTACGCCGGGCCTCTCGTCGAGGGGGCGGCGTGCCTGCTCCTGGAGGCGGGCGACGGGAGCGTCCTCCGCTGGGGGTCCGCGCTCGCCGGGCCGGCGGGCGCACGGGGCACGGTCGCGGCGGTGCTCGAGCGAGTGCTCGACGGCGACCGACCCGGTGTCGTCTGGAGCGGAGCCACGGGGGCGAGCCGGGAGACGACCGAGTCGCGGATCCTGGCGGACCGGGGGGCTCCGGCGCCGACGCCGCGCCTGGGCGAGGCGCTGGCGATCGGACCGCTTCTGGCGCTGGCGCGGAGCGACCGCGCCGGCGCGCCGAAGCCCTGGCTGTTGACGGCCACGTGGCGAAGCGAGTACGCGGCCCTCCTGTGGGCCCGGTAGGCACCCGACGGGAGGAAGGATGGACGAGCGAGCGATCATCGGGGAGTTGCGTGACATCGTCGTCAAGCGGCTCCGGTTCGACCCCGGGCGCCTGACCGGGCTCAGCTCCGAGACGCCGCTCCCGAAGGGCGCCGAGGGCGCGCTCGGGCTCGACTCGCTCGATTTCATCGAGCTCTCGATCGCGCTCGAGGAGCGATTCGGCATCGTGATCCAGGAGGGCGAGGACGTGGCGGCTCACTTCGCGACGTTCGGCGCGCTCGTGCGCTTCGTGGGCGCGCGGGCGCAGGGGGCGTGATCGCGGCGTGAAGCGGGTACTCGTCACCGGCCTCGGGATCGTCAGCCCTTACGGCGCGGGCCGGGGCGCCTTCTGGGAGGGTCTGGCCGCCGGTCGGTGCGCGATCGGGCCGATCGGCCTGTTCGACACCGAGGGGTTCCGCGCGCGGGTCGGGGCCGAGGTTCCCGGCGGCGCCACGCTTCCCCACGTGTCCTCGCGCCGCTCGCGGGCCGATCGGTTCGCGCTGATGGCGGCCGACGAGGCCGTCCGGGACGCGGGTCTCACGCGCGCGGACCTGCGCCCGGCGGCGGTGATCGTCGGGGGCATCGGCGGCGGCATGCTGGAGGCCGAGTCATGGTTCTGGCGGCGCGAGCGCGACGGCGTCGACGACCCGAAGCTCCGGACGGCCCTCCGGACGCTCCTGCCGTTCGCCCACGCCGACGTGGTGGCGCGCCGCTACGGGACCACCGGCCCCAAGGAGACCGTGGTCCTCGCCTGTAGCTCCGGCGGCGCGGCGCTCGGGCTGGCGGCCGAGCTGGTCGCCTCCGGCGAGGTGCCCCTGGCGCTCGCGGGGGGCGTCGACGCCATGACCCGCATCTGCTTCATGGGCTTCAACGCGCTCAAGCTGCTCGATCCCGAGCCCTGCCGTCCGTTCGCGCGGGATCGCCGCGGCATGTCGCTCGGCGAGGGCGCGGGGTTCGTCGTGCTCGAGGGCGAGGCGCACGTCCGGGCGCGTGGCGCGGGCGCCTATGCGGAGCTCTGCAGCTACGGGCTGACCACGGACGCGTGGCATCTCACCGCTCCGCAACCCGACGGCGAGGGCGGCGTGCGCGCGATGGCCGAGGCGCTGGATCGGGCGGGCATCCCGGCGAGCGCGGTCGGATACGTCAACGCACACGGGACGGGGACGTCCCAGAATGACCGCGTGGAGGCAGCGGCCCTCCGGAAGGTGTTCGACCCGGACGCGGTGCTCGTGAGCGCCAACAAGTCCCTCGTGGGGCACGCGATGGCGGCGGCCGGGGCCCTCGAGGCGATCGGCACCGTGCTGACGCTCGTCCACCAGCTCGTTCCGCCCACCGCCAACCTCTCCGAGCCTGACCCCGAGATCGCCTTCGACTGCGTGCCTGGCGTCGCGCGCCCCGCCTCCTTGGAGTACGCGCTGTCGAATTCCTTCGGATTCGGCGGACAGAACCTGAGTCTCCTGTTCCGGCGCGCGGCGACGCCACGGAGCCTGGATGCCTCTCGCTGAGCGCGGGACCGGGCAAGGGCCCCGCGTTGTGATCACCGGTGTCGGCAGCGTGAGCGCGCTCGGCGCTGGCACTGGTGCGGCCGTGGCCGAGGCGCTCGTGCGAGGGCTGCCCGCGATCGGGCCGGTCCGGTCCTTCCCGACCGACGGTTGCCGGAGTCGGCTCGGCGGCGAGGTCGACGACCTCGCGGCGTTCCTCCAGGACGGGGAGGCGCGCCGTCTCGCGCGGGCGAGCCAGCTCGCGGTCGTCGCCGCTCGACTCGCCTTGACGGACGCGAGCCTCCAGCCGGGTCAGCTGGCCGCGGTGGGGCTCGTGCTCGGGTCACACTGGGGAGACTTCCGCTCCTCGGAAGACTTCGCCCTCGGCTTTCTCCGGCGGGGGCCCCTCGGGCTCTCACCCCTCGTCTTCCCGAACACGGTGATGAACGCCATGGCGGCGCAGGTCTCGATCGGAGTGGGCGTGCGCGGGCCGATGCTCACGCTGAACGAGGTGGACGTCGCCGGAGAGCTCGCCGTCGGGCGCGCCGCGGCCTTGATCACCGCGGGGCGGGCAAGTGTTGTCCTGGCGGGCGGATGTGACGAGCTCTCCCCGATCCTCTACCGTGAGCTCGGACGCCTCGGCACGATGTCCCGGGCGGAGCCGGGCCCCGAGGGCTGCCGGCCATTCGACCGCCGGGCGAACGGCACGGTGCTGGGGGAGGGGGCGACCTTCGTGCTCCTGGAGTCGGCGGAGGCCGCGCGGGCACGGGGCGCACGCGTCTACGGCGAGCTGGCCGGCGCGGCGTGGGGCAATCTCCCGGCGCCCGCCCACGGGTTCCCGTCGGCTCGGCGCCGCGACCCTCTGACCGTGCGTCGCGCGCTCGCGGCCGCCGGCGTCCCGCCGGAGGAGGTCGAGGCCGCGTACCTCACCGGGTCCGGTGACCCGGAGCAGGACGCGTGCGAGCTGGACCTCGTGGCCCGGGCCCTGGGGCGCGGGCGCGCCCGCCTCACCGCGCTCACCCCGCTCGTCGGCGAGCACGCGGGGTGCGGCGCGCTTCGTGCCGCCGCGGCCGCTCTGGCCGTTGCGGGCGCCGGCGTGGCCTCGCTCCCCGATCTGGCGGAGCCGACGCGCAACGATCTCCGCTTCGTCACGCGTCTGGACGAGGGCCGGCCCGAGGGCCCGGTCGAGACCGCGCTGGTCCACGGCCTCGCCCGCGGCGGGAGCCACGTCGCGCTGGTGCTGCGCGCCTTCGGCCGGGGCCGGAAGGCCGCCGCATGACCGGCGGACTGTGGGCCGTCGTCCCGGTCTTCGACGAGGTCGGGACGCTCGGCGGCGTGATCGAGCGGCTGCGCGCGCACTGTCCCGTGATCGTGGTGGACGACGCGTCGACGGACGGGAGCGCCGGCGTTGCCGCTCGGGCCGGCGCGGTCGAGGTTGTCCGGCACGCGCGGCGCCAGGGCAAGGGCGCCGCGCTCCGCACGGGCTTCGACGCCGCCCTCCGCCACGGGGCGAACGCGGTCGCCACCCTGGACGGTGACGGCCAGCACGACCCGGCGGACCTGCCCCGCCTGCTCGCGGCCCACTTCCAGACTCCCGACGCCCTCGTCCTGGGCGACCGGTTCGGCCCCCGGGGGGGCGACCCGATCCCGTTCCTCCGGCGGGCGGCCATTCGAGCGGCGGACCGGACCCTCGGGCCCCTTCTCCCGACGCCCCTGTCGGACAGCCAGTGCGGGTTCCGGATCTACCCGGCGGCATTCCTGCGGAAGATCCCACTCCGTGAGGGGGAATTCGTGCTCGAAACGGAGGCGCTCGTCCGGGCTGCGTGGGCCGGATACCGGCTGGTCTCGGTGCCGATCCGCTCCGTGTACCCGCGGGACCGCCGGAGCCGGTTCCACGCCGTGACGGACGTCGCCAGGATCGCGTGGTACCTGACGCGGGTCTGGCTCGGCGGCGGAGGGGCGGCATCGTCCGGCCGAGCCCGGTCGCCTCGGGCATCCGCCTGGCGCGCGAGCTCTGAGCGAGCGTGACCACACCGCCCACCATGACGCCATCCATGCAGGACGCGCGGGTGGCTCGCGGGCGGTGCCGCGACCTCGGGCCCTCGCTCGGATCGCAGCAGTCGTCGTGAGCGGCCGGGTGGCAGCGCGCCGGTGGCGCCTGCTGCCCCGCGGCTACGGTTTCGCGGTCGCGGGCATCGCCGTCGGGATGGCCGGCCTCGTGGCCCTGGGCGCCCTCGCCGACCGGATCAGCCGGTTCATCGACGGCGGTCACCGCTTCGTCCTGGGCCAGATCTCGGTGGCGGGCGCGGGCATCGGCACGGGAGCCGGCTTCACGGCGGGAGGTCTCCTGCGCCGGCAGACCATCGAGGCGATCCGCCGGGTCCCCGGCGTCACCGCGGTCCAGGCGCAGGTGATGCTGCCGTTGAACCCCGCCACGTCCCAGCTGTTCTCCGTGAACCAGGAGCTGGTCGTGGGGGTCGACATCGCCGTGCCGTCCCCGAACCGGAGCTATCCCACCTTCCCGATCGCCGAAGGGCGGGCCCTGGCGCCGGCGGACCGCGACCGCGTCGTCGTCGGCGCCGAGCTGGCGGTCGGACGCGGGCTCCACCCCGGATCCCGCCTCCGGATCGGCGATCGGGACTTCGAGGTCGTCGGCGTGGGGGAGCGGCTTCTCACCGCGCCCGATCGCTTCGCCGTGGTGCCGATCGAGGACGCCCGGGAGCTCTGGCTCGGTCTCGACCCGACCTTGCGGACCTTGTTCCTGGCCGGCGGCGTCCTCGCCCCGGGAGACCTCAACACCGGCGCGGCGGTGGGGTGGGCGGACGGCGTCGAGCCGGACTCGCTCGCCGCGCGGATCCGTCGCGAGGTGCCCGGCGTCAACGTCGTCGCGCCGGGTGAGGTGGCCCGCCAGCTCGCCGGATCGACCGCGTTCTTCTCGTGGCTCATGGCGGGCATCACGGGGGTCGGGCTTCTCATCGGAGGCCTGTCCCTGTCGAACACCGTCGCGGCTGCGACCTTCGAGCGCATCCGCGACTTCGGGATCAAGCAGGCGCTCGGCGCCAGAGACCTCCAGCTCCTGGGCGAGGTCCTGAGGGAGAGTCTCGCGGTCAGCCTCGGCGGCGGCGTGCTCGGCACGGCCTTCGCGGTGGCGGTCGGGAAGGCGGTCGACGCCCGCGCCGCCCAGGCGGGACAGCAGCTGTTCCTGTTCTCGGGCCGGCTGGTGGTCTTCGCGCTCGGGTTCGCGGTCGCGCTCGGGGCCATCGCCGGCGCCTACGCGACCGCCCGGATCCTGCGGGTGCCGCCGGCCGAGGCGATCCGCCGCGGAGCCTGAGACCGTGGATACCGGTACCGCACTCCTCCGGGCATCCGGGCTGACGAAGCGCTTCCACACGCCCGACGGACGCGTCCTCGAAGTGCTCCGGGGAGTGGACCTCACGCTCGCTCGCGGGGAGCTGGTGTCGGTGGTGGGCCGCTCCGGATCGGGGAAGTCCACGCTCCTGAATCTCCTCGGCTGTCTCGATCGGTCCGACGGCGGCGAGCTCTGGTTCGGCGACACGCGCCTGACCGGAGCGGGCCGGCGGGCCCTGGCCGGCTTCCGCGGCCGGCATCTCGGCTTCGTGTTCCAGACCTACAATCTGATCCCAGAGCTCACCGCCCGCGAGAATGTCCTTCTCGCCGCCCGCTACGTGGGCCGCGTGCGGGGGGAAGCCGAAACGACGGCGCGGGACCTGCTCGAGCGGCTGTCGGTCTGGGAGCGGGCGGAGCAGTATCCCCCCGCGCTCTCGGGCGGTGAGCAGCAGCGGGTGGCGTTCTGCCGCGCCGTGCTGAACGATCCGGCCGTGATACTGGCCGACGAGCCGACCGGCAACCTGGACGCGGAGAACGCCGCGGTGCTGCTGGCGGAGCTCCGGGCCCGCGCGCGGAGCGGGCGCGCGGCGGTGCTGCTGGTGACACACAGCGCGGAGCTGGCCCGATCCGCGGACCGCACGCTGACCTTGACCGAAGGCCGGCTGGAAGAGGGGACGCGGACCTGACGACGGGAAAAGGCGGCGACTCTGGTCTGGTACGGTGCGAACGGCGTCCATCCGGCCGGCCCGGGGGGCTCTCCGGGGGCAGGGGACGGGGGATCTTCCTTGGCGAAGGTTGACCGCGGGATCGTGCTGGCGACGGAGCCCGGGGCCGAAACCGTGGTCGCGGGTCTCCCGCTCGCCGTCCGGGCCGTTCTCGTCCTGCGCGCGGCGGGATTCCCCGACGTGGGGCTCGTGGCCCCGGGGAGGCCTCGGTGGGCGATGGAGCCGCTGGCGCGCCGGTGTGTCTCGGTCCGGTGGGTGGAGCCCTCCGGCGTCGAGACGGCGGACGCGCCCGATCCCGGTGACGCCCGCACCCTCGCGCTTGCCGGAGACGTCCTGCTGGACGGTGGCGCCGTTGCCGCCCTCCGTGACGCGCCGCCCGGGCCGGTATCGACGGCGGCGGGCCGACTCGTCGGGGTCGTGTGCGACCCGTCCGACACAGCAATGTGCCTTCGGCGCCCCGATCTCTGGGCGCGCTCGCCGGGCCCGGGGACGCGCATCGCGACGGGCCTGGCGGTGCCGCTCGGGACCGACGGGTCGCGCGCCTCCCTGGAGCGGGCGCTGCTCGACCATCTCCCGCCCGGGGCCGCCGGGGACAGCTACCTGGCGGCCCTGCTCGATCGTCCCCTGTCCCGGCCGCTCACGCGACTGCTCCTGCGGACGCCGCTCACGCCCTCGCACGTGACGCTCCTCAGCATGGCGACCGGGTTCCTCGGGGCGGTCGGACTCGCGACGGTCTCGTACTGGGGGCGACTTGGGGGCGTGCTCCTCCTGGTCCTGTCCATCCTGCTTGACTGCGTCGACGGGGACATGGCCCGGGCGCGGCTCGCGCAGAACGCCGCCGGCGCGCGGCTGGACGTGATGGGGGACTACCTGGTGCACCTCGCCGTCTTCGCCGGGCTGGGCACCGGCCTTCTGCGCGAAGGGTTGCCGGCGAGCGGCGCCTGGGCCGCGCTGGCGCTGATCACGGGTGTCGCGGCGGCGATGGCGGCGGTCCACGTGTTGTTCATCCGCCCCGCCCTGCGCCACGGCGGCGACCTCCACTGGACCGGCGACGCCTGGAGCCTTCGCGGTAGACGGGGGGCGGCGGTCGCCGAGAAGCTGGCGAGCCGCGACTACACGTACCTGCTCCTGGTGCTGGCGGTGACCGGCCACCTCGAATGGTTCCTGTACGCTGCTGCCGGAGGGGCCTGGGTCTTCACCGCCGCGCTCATCGCCTACCGGTTCCTGGTCGTGTCCCGACACCGCCGGGAGGCCGTGTCCCGGTGACGGCGTTCGGTCGCCGTGGTGTCGAGCTGGCGTGCCTCGCGCTGGGCGTGGCCGTCCTGGCCGCCACCGTCTGGACCATCGGCGCCGCAACGCTCGTCCGGGATCTCCGCA
>DATBGA010000044.1:0-11980 GCA_036558225.1 Candidatus Methylomirabilota bacterium
CGGACGCGGCGAACAGCGCGAGCACGGTGAACGTCGTGTGCCAGGGTCTCCTCCGAGTCATACCACGCTCCTTTCGCTGGTGGGGCTCCGTCGAGGCCTCATTGAGGGCGCGGTGACCACGTAGGGCTGGACGCCTCGCCGCGGTCCCGGGTGAGTGGCTGCTGCTCGGTGCCGTCGGCCAACATCGTGTAGAGCTGGGTCCGGCCGCCGCGGCTCGACGAGAATACGAGGTGACGACCGTTGGGGGCCCAGGAGGCCGCCTCGTTGCTGCCGTTGCCCTGGGTCAGAGGGCGAGCGTTGGCGCCGTCGGGGTTGATGGCCCAGAGGTCGAAGCCGCCGGACGTCCGGCGAGTGAAGACGATCGTGTCGCCGCGCGGCGACCAGCGCGGCTGGGTGTCGTACGAGCCGCCGGTGGACAGCCGCCGAGCGCTCGTTCCCTCGGCGCTCATGACCCAGATCTGGGGCGATCCGGAGCGGTCCGAGGTGAAGGCGATCTCGCGGCCGGTGGGCGACCAGCTCGGGTCCGTCTCGATGCCCCGGTTGTTGGTGAGCTGCCGGAAGTCGGAGGTCCCGACGCGCAGCGCGAAGATGTCCGGGTTGCCGCCCTTGGAGAGGGTGAGCGCGATGACCCGGCCGTCCGGCGCCCACGCGGGGGCGGTGTTGATCCCCGGCCAGGCGGACATCAGCTCGGGCTCCTGCCCCCGGCGCCGCGGGTTGAACGGGTAGACCCGGAAGAGGTACGGGTATCCCTTGAAGAATGAGGTGAACGCCACCGACGAGTCCGTCGGGCTCCACGCCGGCGACAGCGACGTGCTGTGCAGGTTCGTGAGCGGGACCTGGTTGAACCCGTCGTAGTCGATCATCACGAGCTCTTTGTTCGCGCCGACCTGCGACACGTACGCGATCTTCGTCTCCGCGATGCCGCGCTCGCCGGTGAACTGGTAGACGACCTCGTCGGCGATCCGGTGCGCGAGCCGCCGGTGGTCCGCGAGGGGCTCCACCCAGAACATCTTGGAGGCGATCAGGCGGAACTCGGGATTCGTCAGGTCGTAGAGCCGGAACTCGACCGTGAGGCGCTGGCCGTCGATCCGCATGAGGCCGTGCAGGAGGGCGTGCGCCCCGGCCTGCTGGAGGCGCCCGAACTCCTGGCGGATGGCGTCCTGCGCCGCGGGCAGGGCGGGAGTGTTGGCGACCGCGAAGAGCGCCGAGAACCGGAGGTCGTTGCCGATCGTCTCGGGCACGCCGTGCGCGAAGTTGCCCTCGTCCGGCGCCGAGGTGAGCTTGGTGAACTCCGGGATCGCGATGCCGAGCTTCTTGGACCCGCCCTGGGTCACGTTGAGGAAGACCTCGACCCCCTGGGAATGCGAGGGCGTCGGGGCGGGGAGGATTCCGAGCAGGACGGCCACCAGCACTCCGATCCGGACGCCGACCGAGCGTCTGACCGTCATCCCTGCCCCGGCTGGAACTCGAAGCCGAAATGCACGCGGAGAGACGAGGCCTTGAACTCGGGCGGCAGCGGCGGGAACGGGCTCGCCTCGGTCACCGCGCGCACGGCCGACTGGTCGTAGAGGGCATTTCCCGAGCTGCGCTCGACCGACGGCTCGCGAACCTGGCCGTCACGCTGGATCTCGAAGAGTACGATCACCCGCTCACCGCCGGTCGCCGCGGCGCGCGGCGGGGTCCACCGCTCCCCGATCTTCGACTGGATGAGCCGGAGGTAGTAGGTGAATGGGAAGTCGCTGGCGTCGACAGCGATGCTCCCCGTCGAGGTCGTCGCCGCGTTGGGCCGGCCGAGGCGGATCGGCTCCACGCCGGGGCGAGCGGCCGCCACCGCGGGGGGCGCGGGCGGCGTGGCGGGGGTGGCCGGCGGCGCCGCGATCTTCGGCGGCTCCGGGAGCCGGGGGACGACCGGCGGGGGCACGGCCGCCGCGACCGGCGGGGGCACGGGCGGCGGCGGCGGTAGGCTTCGCTCGATCGTCCGGGGGTTCGGTGGCGGCAGGCTCGGGTTCTCCTTCTCGACCCGCTTGGGCAGGGCGAGCTCCGAGGGCTCGAGCGTCTTCGGCCGGGCCGCGGCGACCTCGGGGGCGCGCGGCGGCGGCGGCTCGACGACGCGCTCGGGAGGCCGCGGCTCCGGGCGAGCCGGCTTGGGCGGCGCCTTCTCCTCGGCCTTGGGCGCGGGCGGGGCGGGGCGCGGCGCTTCCGGCGCGCGCCTGGCCGGCGCCTCGGCCGGGCTCCCGAGCGAGGGCGTGGCCGGGACGAGATTGACGATGTACACCTTCGACTGGTCCATGCGGGAGGTGAGGAGCGCGGACATGGCGAGCGCGCCCCCGAAGCAGGCCATGTGCGCGAGGAAGGACACGGCAAGCAGCCCGTAGGGCGGGGGGTCTTCGGGAAAGGTGATGAAGCGGCGCGGGACCCGGTAGACGACCGGCGGGGTCATGGCCTACTCCCGCCTCGGGAGGGGCTCGGTGACCATGCCGACCCGCTCGACCCCGGCGCGCCGGACCCGGTCCATGGTCTCCACGACGGCGCCGTAGACGAGGTCCTTGTCCGCCTTGATGAAGAGCGTGCGGTCCGTCCGGTCCCGCAGGAGATCCCGCAGGCGGGTCTCCAGGTTGGCGAGCGGGAGCGGGCGCTCGTTGAGGTAGAGGAGGCGATCCTTCGTGATGGTCAGCACCAGGCGCTCCTCCACCGCCGTGGGCTTGCCCCCGCTGCGCGGCAGGTTCACGTCGATGCCACGGTACATCATGGGCGCCGTCAGCATGAAGATAAGGAGCAGGACCAGGACCACGTCGACGAGAGGAATGACGTTGATCTCGGCCAGCGTGCTGCGGGTGCCGGCACCCTCTGCGCCGGCGTCGGCCTTGATCGCCATCTAGAAGGGCTTCGTGCTCCGTACGAGCCGGCGCTCGGCCAGGTTCGCCAGCTCGAGCGCGAAGTTGTCCATCTCGGTTGTCCAGTGACGTACTCGCCCGACGAAGTAGTTGTACCCGACGACGGCCGGGATGGCCGCGGCCAGTCCAGCCGCGGTGGCGACGAGCGCGCCCGAGATGCCGGGCGCGACCACGGCCAGGCTCGCCGATCCCTGCGTGCCGATGGACTGGAACGAGTTCATGATGCCGATGACCGTCCCGAACAGCCCGATGAACGGGCCGGCGCTGGCGGTCGTCGCCAGGAACGCGAGGTAGCGCTCCATGCGTTCGATCTCGCTCGCGTGCACGCGCCGCATCGCGCGCTGCACGGACTCCAGCCGATCCGTGGAGATGCCCTCCTCGCCCGGCTCGGGGCCGCCGTCCATCACGTCCGGCGGCGCCGCTCCTCCCGCCAGCAGCTCCTGGTACGCCGAGAGGTACACGCGGCCGAGCGGGCTCTGGCGGAGCCGCTTAGCGCCCGAGGCCACCAGCGAGAATCGGCGGGACTCGCGGTACGTCTTGAGGAAGCGGGCGCTCTCGCTCGTGATCAGGCGGAACTGGAGCGCCTTGTGGAGGATGATCGCCCAGGAGATCACGGACATCGCGAGGAGGACGACCAGGACGCCCTTCTCGAGAGGGCCGATGTCGGCAATGATCTCGCCGAAACCGCCGAGACTGGAAAGCCCGGGCACGACGCTCAGACCCTCCTATCCGTGGCGTGCGTTCTGAGCAATCAGACCTCCTGCAACGTTTCAGCCATCATACCCAGCGGCTCAGAACAGTGTCAAACAAATTTCCGATTTTGCGAGCGCTTCCAACACGCTCGGGGGCTTTTCGTTTGACACCCCCGAGCGCCGTGAGGTAATAGGGAGCCGTGTTCCGGTCCCCGGGACCCATCGCCCTCGCGTTTCACCTTCCGGCCGACCTCCCGCTGGTGGGTGGCCTGTCCGTGTCGATCCGGTGGTACGGCGTGCTCATCGCATCGTCGATGGCGCTCGGGCTCTGGCTCGCCGCCCGCGAGGCCACTCGGCGGCGCGAGTCCCCCGACGACCTCCTCAAGGCGGCGGAGATCGCCCTGATCGGCGGTCTGATCGGCGCCCGGCTCTACTACGTGCTGTTCAACCTCGACTACTACGAGACGCAGCCGTGGTGGCGGATATTCGCGGTGTGGGAGGGCGGCCTGGCGATCCACGGGGGGCTCATCGCGGGCCTGCTCGCGGGCGGCGCCTACGTCTGGGCGAAGGGGCTGCCCCTCCTCACCTATCTGGACATCGTGGCGCCGTCCCTCGTGCTCGGACAGGCGATCGGGCGCTGGGGCAACTTCTTCAACGAGGAGGCGTTCGGGGGACCGACGCAGCTGCCCTGGAAGCTGTACATCGCGGAGCCCCGCCGGCCGCCGGCCTTCGTGGACCACCAGTACTTCCATCCGACCTTCCTCTACGAGTCGCTCTGGGACGCCGGGACCTTCCTCATCCTCTACTTTGTCCTCCGGCGGCGGTTCGAGCGGGCGCCGGGCGCCCTGTTCCTCGCGTACCTCGGGCTCTACTCGCTCGGGCGCTTCTGGGTCGAGGGGCTCCGGACGGACAGCCTCATGCTGGGCTCGCTCCGGATCGCGCAGCTCGTGAGCGTCGCGGCGGTCATCGTGGCCGCCGTCGGCGTCCCGATCCTGCTGCGCCGCCGCTCGACCTGAGGACAGGCCGGGCGACCGGCGCCATGGGACCGAGCCGGCCGGCTCAGGCGTCCCGGCGCGACCCCGCGCGCCGCGCGGCGGGCGCGCCGAGGCCGCGCGCCGCGGGACTCTCGTTCGCCTGCCTGGGCAGCTCGGGCGCGGTCCCCTCGGCCGCCCGGGACACGACCGCGCTGGTGGTCCGCGCGGGGCGCACCACGTGCCTCCTGGACGTCGGGGGGAGCCCCGTGCAGAAGCTCCGGCGCGTCGGGATCGACCCGGTGGGGCTCGCCGCCGTCGTGGTCACCCACACCCATCCGGACCACGTCTACGGCCTGCCGGCCCTGATCCAGTGTCTCCTGATCCTCGGACGGACGGCCCCGCTGCCGATCTACTGCCGCGTGGAGCACGTCGGCCTCGTTGAGCGGCTCCTCGGCCTGTTCGGGCTCTTCGACGAGGGCCTGGCGCTGCCCGTCGTGCCCGTCGAGCCGCGAGAGGGCGTCCGGGTTCTCGAGACCCCGGACCTCGTGGTGACGGCGTCGCCGAACGTGCACGGCCGTATGCCGAACCTGGCCGTCCGCCTGGACGCGGAGGACCGGAGCCTCGTCTACTCGTCGGACACCCGCCCGTGCGCCGAGGTGAAGGCGCTGGCGCGGGGCGCCACGGCGCTGGTCCACGAGGCGACGTTCGCCCGGCCCAATCCCGCGGAGTGGCACTCCACCGCGCGGGAGGCGGGCGCGGTCGCCCGCGCCGCCGGCGTCGGCCGGCTGTACCTGGCGCACGTGGGCTACGCGGTCCACGGGACGCTGCGGGCGCACGTGGCGGCCGCTCGCGCGGGCTTCGGAAAGCCGGTGGCGATGGCGGAGGAGCTCCGCTGGTATCGGGTCTAGGGCTCATCGGCCGGCTGGGCCGGATCGGCCGGCTCCGGCGGCGGCCCGCGCCCGCTGCGGTCCCGGCGGGCCGGAAGCCGGTCGACGCCAGCGCCGCCCGCCTGTCGACCCTCGCCGGCCGACTCGGTGTCGGCTTCCTGGCGGCCGCGGGGTGCATGATCCTCACGCTCGACCACCAGGCGGGCGCCGAGGTCACGCTGGCGCTCGTTCACATGGCCATCGTCGCGGTGGCCAGCTGGCGCTTCCGGCCCGCGGGCCGCTGGGCGACCGTCGGTCTCGCCACCGCCGGCTGGAGCGCCGCCCAGCTGTTGGCGACGGGCGCCGCGGTCGGGGGGACCCCGGCGGACGCGCTCGCGTGGCACGTGGGACTCCGGCTCGCGGCCCTCGCGAGCGTGGGCGCGACCGTCGGGGCCGGGCGCGCGGCCGTGCGGCGGCTGCTCCGCACCGAGGACGCGCTCGCGCTCTCGCTCCTCCGCGAGCGTGACTCGGCCCGCCGCGACCGGCTGACGCGGCTCTGGAACTCCCGCTATCTCCACGAGGCGCTCGAGCGTGAGATCTACCGCTGCCGGCGCTACGGCCGCCCGTTCGGGCTCCTGGTGGTCGACCTCGACGGCTTCAAGGCCGTGAACGACACCGCCGGCCACGAGGCGGGCGACCGGGTGCTCCAGGCCGTCGGGCGCGTGATCCGCGAGAACTGCCGGACGACCGACATCCCCGCGCGCCTCGGGGGGGACGAGTTCGCGGTCATCCTGCCGGAGGCCTCCCGGCTCACGGTGCCGCGCTACGCGCTGAAACTGGTGGACCTCATCGGCCGCCTGCCGTCACCGCCGGACCACCCGCGGGTCACGGCCAGCGTCGGGGCGGTGGCCTTCGAGCGCGCCCCGGAGTCGGTCGCGGCCGCGCTCGGCGCCGCCGACGAGGCGATGTACGCGGCCAAGCGTGACGGGAAGAACCGCGTGGTGGTCCACGACGCGGGGGCGGCATGAACTTCGTTCTCGACATCGAGACGATTCCCCGGGACCTCCGGGCGGAGCCCCGCAAGATCCAGGAGTACGTCTGGGAGCGGGTCGTCCGGCGGGCCGACCCGCAGGGCGACGGGCCCGGCCTGGACGAGTTCCTGGCCGCCATGGAGGCCGAGGCGTTCGCCGATGTGCGACGCGACATCGAGCGCTACATGGCGCTCCGTCCGGAGTTCGGCCACGTGATCTGCATCGGCATGGGCCATGACCACCGGGGGCCCGGTGAGCTCGAGACGAAGGCCCTGACCGCGCGCGCCACGGAGGACGAGCGTGGCATCCTGGAGGCGTTCTGGGACGTGGCCCGCAGCGCGCGCGACTGGCGGTTCGTCACCTACAACGGCCTGGCCTTCGACCTGCCGTACCTCATCCGCCGCTCCATCTACGTGGGCGTGCCACCGAGCTCGGGGCTGCCGCTCCGGCCCTACTCCCCCGACAGCCACTTCGACGTGATGCGCATCCTCTCCAACTGGGAGCGGGCGGACGCCGTGCGGCTCGACGTCGTCGCCGAGCTCCTCGGGCTGCGGAAGTGGCCCCCGGGCATGGAGGGCTCGCAGGTGCTCGGCCTCTGGCGTGCGGGGCGAGTGGACGACATCGAGGCCTACTGCCTCGGCGACGTCCGGCTCGCCTACGAGATCTTCCTCCGCGTCGAGCCGTACTTCCGGTAGCGGCGCCTGGCGCCGGTCAGCCCGCGAGGAGCCGCGCCCTATGGCGGCGCGTGCGGGCCGGCGGAGCCGTCAGGCGCGGTGCGCGAGCGCGACACCCGCCAGAACGGCCACCGCCCCCACCGCGAGCGAGACGGTGAGCGTCTCCTGACCGGCCAGGACCGCGATCGCGGTGGCGATCAGGGGGACGAGAAACGAGAACCCCACGACCCGGGCGGTCGCGGTGCGGGCGAGCGCCACGTACCAGAGGAGATTCGCGAAGGCGATCGTCCCCGCCGAGAGATACGCCAAGAGCAGCCACTCCCAGACGGTCAGGGCGCTCCAGCGCACCTCGCCGATCCCCGGCAGCCCGAACGGCAGGAGGGGGACGACCCCGATGACGGTCGCCCACGTGGTGACGGTGAGCGGGGTTGCGCGCGCGAGCAGGGGCTTGCCGACCACCGTGTAGAGCGCCCACGCGAGACTGGCGCCGAGGCACAGGAGGTCACCCGCCGTCGAGGAAGTGTCCTGGTTTCCACGCGCGACGATGAGGGCGACGCCCGCGAAGCCGAGCGCGATACCGCCCAGCCGCCGAGCGCCGACCGGCTCCCCGTGCAGGAGGCGGGCGAGGAGCACGGCCAGGACCGGGCTCAGCGCCACCAGGATGGCGGCGTTGCCGGGCGACGTGCGATGGATCCCCGTGACCAGGAGCCCGTGGAAGAGCGTGTTGCCGAACAGGCCCACCAGCGCGACCGCGCCCCAGTCGCGGGGCTGCAAGGTGGCGCGCCACGCTCCGGTCAAGAGGCCCACCGCGGTCAGGATGACGGCGGCCACCGCGCAGCGGAACATCGCGAACGCGAGCGGCGGGAAGAAGGGCTGCGTTGCCTTGATGGCGGGGTAGCTGCCGCCCCACATCAGGACGACGACGAGGAGGATCGGGACGACGGCGGCGCCGGCCGCGCGCCGCCCCGCGGGCCGGCCCGGGTCCGTCAGCGGGTCTTCATGTCCTCCGGGAAGTTGGAGGAGAACGAGTAGGACTTGACGACGCCTTGGGGATTGAACGTGACCTCGAGCTGCTTCGAGAGGTCGCCGTCCTTGCCCGAGCCCTTCTGGAAGTAGTACCAGGTCCAGGTCTGGTCCCCGTCCTTGATGCCGACTTGCGTCGGATCGCCGTACATCCGCAGGAGATCAGCCTTCGTCGTCGCAGCGTTCTTGATCTCCGCGCCCGGCTTGGGCGACGGGAAGTCGCGGCCCGTCGACAGCGCGCTGCACGCTGCGAGCGAGAGGGCGAACGCGAGGACGGTCGTGAGCGCGGCCAGACGGTATCGCATCGCGGGCCTCCTGGTCTGAGTTTTGAACGGCGCCCACTCTAGCCGAGCGGCGCGAGGGGTGTCAACGCGGGCGAGTAGCGTCCGACCCACCCGCTCGGGGGTCGCGCGCCGGCCCCGGAGCGCTGCTCCGGCCGGCTCACCCGCGCCGGCCCGGCCGCCAGGGCGTTGCGGAACGGCCCGAAAGCCGGGATATGATCCGGTGTGCGCCTCGCGTCCGCCGCCCGGCCCCGGTCCCTGAAGCGTCCCCGATGAGCCCACAGGCCGAAGGCCGTCCGATCGACTCGTGCCAGGCCAGGGTACCGCAGTGAGCGCGGGGCTTCCGGAGGGGCGCGCCGCGGGCACGCCGCGCGCGGAGGCCTGGGCGGGCGCCCGGGACACGCTGACGACCGTCGTCCCGAGCATCGTCGCCTACGGGGTCGTGTGGGGCGGGCTCGCGCGACAGGCGGGGCTGACGCTCGGCGAGCTGGTCGCGATGTGCCTCCTCGTCACCGCCGGCACCGCGCAGTTCGTCGCGCTGCCCATGCTCCAGGCGGGGGCGCCGGCGTGGCTCCTGGTCGTGACGACCTACATCGTCAACCTCCGGCATTACCTCATGGCCGCCAGCCTGGCGCCGTACTTCGCGCATCTCTCGCGCGCGCGTCTCGCCCTCCTCGCGCACGGCGTGACGGACGAGTCGTACGCCCTGACGATGGCGCGCTTCGCGGCGCACCCCTCGCACCCCGCCTACTACGCGGCCTCGGCGGCGACCACCTATCTCGCCTGGTACCTCGGCGCCGCCGCAGGCGGCATCCTCGGCGGCCGCATCCCCGACCCGCATCGCTACGGGCTGGACTTCGTGTTCCCCGCGGTCTTCGTCGCGATCCTGGCGCGGACGATCCGGGCGCCCTGGCAGTGGGCGGTGGCGGCGGTCGCCGCGATCGTGGCGCTCACGGTCAAGGGCGCGATCGGGGGCACGTGGCACATCGCACTGGCCGGTCTCGGCGCGTCGGCCCTCGGCATCTGGCTCGCGCCGGCCGGAACCAGCCCCGGAGGGCCGGCGCCGGCGGAGGCTCCCGGAGCGCCGTCGCGCTGATGAGGCCCGGCCTCCTTCTCACCTTCGCCGCCATGGGCGTCGCGACGTACCTGACGCGGGCCCCGCTGCTGCTCGTGCTGGCGCGGCGGCGCCTGCCCGGATGGCTCGAGCGCTACTTCGCCGCGCTCCCGATCGCGCTGATCACGGCGCTGGCGTTGCCGCTGGTCATTCTCGCGCCCGGCGGCGGGATGCCGGGGTGGGTGACCGATCTCCCCGCCGCGGCCGCCGTCGCCGTCCTCGCCCGCCGCACGGGGCATCTGCTGGTGGCCGTGGCCGGCGGCGTCGTCATCGCCGCCCTCCTGCGCGCCCTGCTAGGATAGGCGCGTGAGTCCCTCGGGCGGCCAGCGGGCACCGACCATGCGGTCCGCGCTCCCGGGGTCATCCACGGCGGGAGGGAGGGCAGCCTGCTGAGCGTCGGCGCGGTCGAGACGTTCACGGCAGAGGAGCGTGCCCGGCTCGCGCCCTACTTCACGAGCGTCGACTCGCCGGTCTTCGCGCTCCTCAACCTTCCCGAGGTCGTCAAGGGCGCGCTCTTCGCGCGCTACTCGCGGTCCCCGAAGTCCCTCCGCCGGCTGTTCCTGGACGAGTTCGCCGAGACGACGGAGGGGACTGCCCCCGCGGCCGTCGTCGGCACGGCGCGGGCGGAGCGCCTGTTCGAGCGCGTGCTCGTCGAGTACGGGGACGACTCGGTGGCGCAGCTGGGCGGGGTCCACCTCGCGTGCGAGGGCGTCTCCAACGTGCTCACGAAGCTTCTCGAGTGGGGCCGCCTCATGGCGTACCTCGAGCAGTCCACCCGCTACGTCCCGTACGCCGACCGCCCGGGCGGGCGCTGGCGCTACCACGTGCCGGCGGAGGTCGGCGGCACGCCGCTCGAGCACCAGTTCGAGGCGACCCTCGACCTCATGTTCGAGACGTACGCCGGATGGCTCGAGCGGATGCAGGAGCACTTCCGGCAGGCCCATCCCCGGCAGGCGTCGGACTCCGAGGTCGTCCATCGCAACACGATCCGCGCGAAGGCCCTCGACACGCTCCGCGGGCTCCTGCCGGCCGCGACGCGGTCGAACGTCGGGCTCTACGGCACGGGCCAGGCGTACGAGGCGCTGCTCCTGCGCCTCCGCGCGTCCCCGCTCGCGGAGGCGCGCGCGTGCGCCAATCTCATGCTGGTCGAGCTGCGCAAGGTGATCCCCGCCTTCCTGCGGCGCGTGGACGCGCCCGACCGCGGTGGGGCGTGGTCCGCCTACCTCGCGGCCACGCGCGAGGCCATGGAGCGGGCCACCGCCGGCGCCGTGGGTGAGGTCGCGGCCCTGCCCCGCCCGGAGGTCGTCCTCGCCGACTTCGATCCCGAGGGGGAGATCAAGGTCGTGGCCGCCGCGCTCTACGCCGCCTCGAGCCTCCCGGACGACGAGCTCCTGGCGCGGGCGCGCCGGATGAGTGCGGAGGAGCGCGGGGCCGTCCTCCGTGCGTACGTGGGCGACCGTCGCAACCGCCGCCACAAGCCGGGGCGCGCCTTCGAGCGGACCGGCTACCGCTTCGACGTGCTGACGGACTACGGCGCGTTCCGTGACCTCCAGCGGCATCGCCTCCTGTCGCTCGAATGGCAGCCGCTCGGCCCCCGGCACGGCTACGCGATTCCCGAGGCGGTCGAGGAGGCGGGCGCGGGCGCGGACTGGCGGCGTGTCATGGACGCGTCGGCCGCGCTGTACGACGCGCTGGTCGCCGCCGGGCTTCCGGCCGTGGCCCCGTACGCGGTGTGCATGGCCTACCGGATCCGCTTCTACATGGACATGAACGCCCGAGAGGCGATGCACGTGCTGGAGCTCCGGACCGCGCCCCAGGGCCACCCCGCCTACCGGCGCGTCTGTCAGGCGATGCATCGCCTGATCGCCGAGCAAGCCGGCCACCGCGGGCTCGCGGAGGCCATGCGCTTCGTCGACCACTCGGCCGTGGAGCTGGAGCGGCTCGAGGCGGAGCGGCGCACCGACGCCCGGCGGCGCGCCCTGTCGGAGGCGGGACCGACGGACCGCGCCTGACGCCCTGCGGCGGATCACCCCACGGCGCGCCGGAGCCAGAGGGTGAGCGTGGCAAGCCGCCACAGGCGGCCCACGTCCACCGGCGCCCCCCGCTCGACATACCCCCGGTGCGCGCGCCGGACGGAGTCCGCCGGCACGTAGGGTGCCAGCACGCCCACGGCGTCCTGCATGAGGCGGTCGAGCCGGTCGCGCCCGTAGACGGCGAGAGCCGAGCCGAGCATCAGATCAAGGCGGGCCTTCCCCCGGCGATCCCTGATCTCGGGGGGCAGGAGGGCGGCCAGGGCGTGGCGGGCCACGACGCGCGTCACCCCCTGACGGATCTTCTGAGACGCGGGGAGCGCGAGGCAGAACTCCATCAGCGGACGATCGAGGAACGGATCGCGCACCTCGACCCCGGCGGCGCCGCCGGCGGCGGCCAG
>DATBGA010000045.1:0-31163 GCA_036558225.1 Candidatus Methylomirabilota bacterium
GGATGCCCGCTCGTCCGCCCGGTCGTCGTGATGTCGATGGTGCGCTCGGTCTCGAGCGCCCGCTGGATCCGCGCGTCCATGCGCTCCGAGGGTAAATCAAAATCGGGGGTCAGGCCTCGACTTTGACGCCCTCTGATCGGCGTCCGAGAGTATCAAAGTCAAGGCCTGACCCCCGGGGCCTTGCGGGGCGGTGTCGGTCGTGGAATCCTTTCGACGCGGGCGCCCCCGTCGAATCCCCGGCGCCCGGAGGAGAGCGGGATGACCTCGACAGCCCTCGCGCGCGAGATCGAGCGGTACGTTGCGAAGACGCCCAAGTCCCGGGCCCTCCAGGCCGAGGCCGAAGAGGTGCTCCCGGGCGGGAGCTCGCGGGGGACCGCCTACTTCTCGCCCTATCCCTTCTTCGCGGACCACGGCGACGGCCACTACGTGTACGACGTCGACGGTAACCGCTACCTCGACTTCATGCTGAACGCGACGACGCTCATCGTCGGCCACGCCAATCCGATGGTGGTCGAGGCGCTCGGCGAGCAGACGCGGAAGGGCACCGCCTTCAGCACGCCGACCCAGGTGCAGGTCCGGGTCGCCAAGCTCCTCTGCGACCGCATCCCGTCGCTCGACACGATCCGCTTCACGAACTCGGGGACCGAGGGGACGCTGATGGCGATCCGGGCCGCCTGGGCGTTCACCGGGAAGCACAAGCTCGCCAAGTTCGAGGGTGGCTACCACGGCGCCCACGAGCACGTCGCGGTCAGCGTCCGACCGCCGGCGGACCGGCTCGATCCGGCGGGCCCGACGGCGATCCCGGAGTACCCGGGCCAGCCCGCGGGCGTCCTCCGGGACGTGATCGTCCTCCCGTACAACGACCTCGCGGCCTGCGACCGGATCCTCCGCGCCCACAAGGACGAGGTGGGCGCGCTCATCATGGAGCCGGTCGTCTCGAGCTTCGGCTACGTCCCCGGCGACCCGGAGTTCCTCCGCGGGATCCGGAAGCTGACCGAGGAGCTCAACATCGTCCTGATCTACGACGAGGTGCAGAGCCTCCGGGTGGCGCCCGGCGGCGCCCAGGAGCTGCTCGGCGTGACGCCGGACCTCAGCTGCTTCGGCAAGATCATCGGCGGCGGGCTGCCGATCGGCGCTTTCGGCGGGCGCCGGGACATCATGGCACAGTACGATCCCACGGCGGCCGGCGGGGCGCGCATCGCCCACGCGGGCACGTTCAACGCGAACCCGATGACGCTCGTGGCGGGCGAGGCGGTGATGCGGGCACTGACGCCGCCGATCTACCGCCGGCTCGCCGAGCTGGGCGAGGCGCTGCGCCAGAAGCTCCGCCGGACCCTCCTGGCGACGGGCGTGCCCGCCCAGGTGACGGGGATCGCGTCGCTCTTCGGGATCCACTTCAACGCGCGCCCGATCAGGAGCTACCGCGACGTGGTCGCGGACGACGCCGAGATGACGAAGGGGCTCTACACGGGCCTCCTCAACGAGGGCATCCTGCTCCAGACCAGCTGTGCCGGCGCCCTCGGCGTCATGACCACCGAGACCGAGGTCGACACGCTGGTCGACGCCGTGGGCCGCGTCGTCCGGCGCCTCCGCGAGTAGCCGCGCGGCGGCCCGCCCGTGACGCCGGCCGCCGATGTCGTCGTCTGCGGCGCCGGCATCGCCGGCGTCGCGGCCGCCTACCACCTGGCGGTGCGTCACGGCGTCCGGCGCGTCGTGCTCGTCGACGATCGGCCGCCCCTCTCGCTGACGAGCGACAAGTCGACCGAGGCCTACCGGAACTTCTGGCCGGGCCCCGACGACGCGATGGTGCGATTCATGAATCGCAGCGTCGACCTCCTGGAGGAGCTGGCCGAGTCGAGCGGCAACGTGTTCCGCCTGAACCGGCGGGGCTACGTTTTCGGGACCGCCGAGCCCGCGCGCGCGGTCGAGCTCCGGGCGATGGCCGAGACCGTCGCCGGCTGGGGCGCCGGCCCGCTCCGGATCCACGACGGGCGGCCCGCGGCGGCCGCGTACCCGCCCCCCTCGGCGGGAGACTGGCGCGCCCAGCCCGCCGGGATCGACCTGCTCCTCGATCGCGCCCTGATCCGCCGGCACTTCCCGTACGTCGCCGACGATACCGTCGCGCTCCTCCACGCCCGCCGCTGCGGCTGGCTCTCGGGCCAGCAGCTCGGGATGCACCTCCTCGAGCTCGCGCGCCGCGCCGGGGCGGAGCTCGTGGAGGGGCGGCTCGCGGCCGTCGACGTCGCGGAAGGGCAAGTCACCGGGGTCCGGATCGACGGACCCGGCGGCTCCCGGTCGCTCGCCACCGAGCGGCTCGTCCTCGCCGCGGGACCGCTCTTGCCCGACGCCGCGCGGCTCCTGGGCCTCACGCTGCCCGTGTTCTCCGAGCAGCACCACAAGATCGCGATCGAGGACACGCTCGGCGCCGTGCCGCGCGACGCCCCGTTCCTGATCTGGGACGACGCCCAGACGCTCGCCTGGAGCCCGGGGGAGCGCGCCGCGCTCGAGGCCGATCCCGAGCTTCGGTGGATGCTCGAGCCGTTCCCGCCGGGCGTCCACACCCGCCCGGAGGGCGCCAGCCCCGAGAGCCGGACGCTCCTTGTCCTGTGGTCCTACGACTCGGCGGCGACCGACGTCGTCTTCCCGCTGCCCGAGCCGCCCTACTACACCGAGCTCGTCCTCCGCGGGATGGCGCGCATGGTGCCGGGGTTCGCCGGCTATCTCGATCGGATGCCACGCGCCTACATCGACGGCGGCTACTACGCGAAGACGCGCGAGAACCGCCCGCTGATCGGGCCCCTGCCGGTCGCCGGCGCCTACGTGTCGAGCGCGTACTCGGGCTTCGGGATCATGGCGAGCTGCGCCGGCGGCGAGCTCGCCGCGGCCCACGTCACTGGCGCACCGCTCCCGGACTACGCGCCGGCCTTTCTTCTCTCGCGCTACGACGACCCCGCATACGTCCGGCGCATCGAGGCCTGCAGCGCCACCGGGCAGATCTGAGGGCGATCGCCTCACGACGGCGGTCCGCCGCGGCGCCGTGGCCCGGACCTGCGCCAGCGCGCTGCGATGGCCGCGCGCCCGGCGGCCGGGCTCGCCAGCGCCACGCGCGGGCAGGGCCGCGCGGCGAGCCCCTCGCCGGCGGGATCCGCGCGCTGAGCTCGAGCGCGATGCCGTCCGGGTCCCGGAACGTCACCTGGTGCGCGTAGCCCTCGTCCTGCACCGGGCTGTGCGGGATGCCGAGCTCGTCGAGCCTCGCCGCCATGCCTCCAGCTCCGCGCGGTCCGCCACGGCGAACGACAGGTGGTCCAGCCCCGCGCGCCGGGGATCGAACGGCGACGGGCTCGCCTCGCGGTGCTGGGTGAACGCAAGCACCAGCTTGGACCGCGGCTCGAGGATCGCGCACGCCGTGATCCCGTCGACGTCGCTCGTCGCGCGAGACACGTCCCGGGCCCCGAGGAGCTCGCAGTACCACCGGACGCTCCGGTCGAGGTCACGCACGCTCAGCTCCCCGTGCGCGATGCCCGTGACCGCCGGCCTACGCACCTCCTTCGGTGTGCCGTGGTGTGCCGTCCGCCGGGGGGGGCGCCTGCGCGAGGCGCGGGTCAGCTCTGCGAGGCGATCCGGACGTGAGCCACCCCCGGCTGGCTCTCGACCGCGCTGAGGAGCCCGTCCAGGGCCAGGTCAGCAGGGGTGTGGACGTCGAGCGTCACCGTCAGCCGCCCTTCCTCTCGGACGCTCTCGTACGCTGAATCCGACACCGCGCACCCCGCCGATCTGAGCGCGGCGACGAGGCTGGGGACCGCGTTCGCGCTGCCGATCGTGGTCACCGCAACCCGGCGGCGGACGGTACCGTCGTCCTTGCCTTCGAAGCGCCGCACCACGCTCAGGGCGACCAGGCCGATCACGGTCGCGCCGAAGCTCTCGGGATACATCCCCCCGCCGGCCGCGAGGCCGATCGACGAGACGAGCCAGAGCCCCGCGCCGGTCGTGAGCCCCTGGACGCTCAGCCCGGTGCGCAGGATCGCGCCGCCGGCGAGGAAGCCGGTGCCGGCCACGACCGACGCGGCGATGCGGGAGGTGTCGATGGTGACCAGGTCGTCCTTGCGGTAGTGTTGGAAGTACACGAAGTGCGTGGACACCACCATGAAGGTCGACGAGGCCAGCGCGACCAGCATGTGGGTCCGGAGGCCCGCGGGACGACGGTGGATCTGCCGCTCGAGGCCGATGACCGCGCCGAGCGCGGTGGCGATCGCGATCCGCAGCAGCAGCTCGATGTGGAAGTTCACGGCCGATGTCCATCTCGGGCGCGGAGCCTCGCCGTGCGCCGCATCAGATCAGCATAGCAGAGTCCGGCGGAGGGGATCCGCCGCGCGTCTCGCCTCGGGAACGGGCGCCGGTCGAGCCGCGCTCAGCGGCCGTCCGCTCGCGGCCGCTGGTCGGGAGGCACCGAGTAGATCGGCACGGCGTGGCTCTTGGTCTTGAACTGCGCAGTGCCGTGCGACTCGACGCGGATTTCGTCGCTCAGTCCCGTCCGCGTGCTCTCGTCGATCAGGATCGGTTGGCCGACGACCTTGGTGTGCGCCTCCAGGTGGGCGGCGAGGTTCACGGTGTCGCCCACGCAGGTGTACGTCACCCGGCGTTGGGTGCCGGTGAAGCCCGCGATCAGCGCGCCCGAGGCGATCCCGATCCCGATCTGGATCTCGGCCCCGCCGCGGAGTGCCTGCTCCCGGTTGAAGCCCTGCACCAGGTCCAGCATCTCGAGGGCGGCCCGCACCGCGCGCGCCGGATGGTCGGCGCGGACGATGGGCGCGCCGAAGATGGCCATGAGGCCGTCGCCGAGCATCTGGTTGACGATGCCGCCTTGTCCGCCGATCGCGTCGAACATGAGCGTGTAGTAGCTGTTCAAGAGCTCGATCGTATCCGTCGGGGGGAGCGTCTCGGCGATGCGGGTGAAGGCTCGGATGTCCGAGAACATCACGCTGGCCTCGACCTGCTTGCCGACCAGCGACAGGCCGGTCGTCAGGAGCTCCTCGGCGACCTCCGCCGTCGCGAACTTCTGGACGAGCGCCCGCTGCTGGTCGCGGAGCCGCTTCTTCTCGAGGCTGGCGCCGACGCGGGCCCGGAGCAGGACCGGATTCACCGGTTTGAAGAGGTAGTCCTCCGCGCCCAGCTCGATGCACCGAGCGACGCTGTCCACCTCCTCCACCGACGACATCATGACCACCGGGATCTCGCGGAGGTGCGGGTCGCCGGCGAGCGCCGCCAGCGTCTGGTAGCCGTCCATCTCGGGCATCTCGATGTCCAGCAGGACGAGATCTACGGGACGCTGGCGGAGGGCCTCGAGCGCCAGGCGCCCGTTCTCGGCGAAGGCCACGGTGTGCCCGAGTTGCTCGAGGGCGCGGCCAAGGAGGAGCCGGTTGACCCGGTTGTCGTCGACGACCAGGAGCGATCCGGCCGGAACGTTATGCGGGGAGGTCACGTCGGAGCTCCTCCAGGGTCTGTGTGACGATCGCGTACTGGCCCACGAGCTGCTCCAGGCCTGGCGCGGCTCCCTCGAGGCTGCCGGCTCGAGCGCCGTTCTCGAGCTCGCGCGCGAGCGCGGCGAGCGGGCCGGCGCCCAGGCTCTCGCTGGTGGACTTGAGCGAATGGGCGGCGCGGCGGAAGGCGTCGAGGTCGGTCGCGCCGAGTGCGCGTCGGAGCGTGGCGATCAGCTCGCCGGCATCGGCGCGGAAGGTGTCGATCAGCTCGGCGACGAACGGGCCGCCCATCTGCGCGGTAAGCCGCGCGAACGTCGCCCGGTCGACCGGCCCGTCCGCCGCGCCGCCGGCGGTTCGTCCCGCGGGCGGCGCGCCGCGGTCCGGCGCGACGGCCGCATGCTTCGGCGTCGCACTGCTCCCGACCCGCTCGTCGGCCGGCGCGTATCCTGCCCCTGCCTCGCGCCGCCTGCAGCGCGCGAGCGCGGCGACTAGCTCGTCGACCCGGATCGGCTTCGCCACGTAGTCGTCCATGCCGGCCGCGATGCAGAGCTCCCGGTCCCCCTGCAGGGCATTGGCGGTCATCGCGACGATGCGCGGCCGGCGCTCCCCGGGCCAGCGCCGGTTGATCTCGCGCGAGGCCTCGAACCCGTCGAGCTCCGGCATCTGGACGTCCATCAGGACCACGTCGTAGGTCTGGCGCGCCACGGCGTCGATGGCTTCCAGCCCGTTCGACGCGACGTCGGCCCGGTAGCCCATCTGCCCGAGGAGCCGCAGCGCGACCTTCTGGTTGACGACGTTGTCCTCGGCCAGGAGGATCCGGAGGGGGTGCCGGCGGGCCAGATCCGCGTCGAGCTCGCTCCGCGCCGCGACGCGCTCTCGCACGTGGACCGTCTGGTCGGCGAGGACGGAGACCAGGGCGTCGAAGAGCTGAGACGGTTTGATGGGCTTGTGGAGGTACGCGGCGAAGCCCTCGCTGTCGGCCCGGGCCTCGCGGCGCCCGAGCGACGTGAAGAGCACCAGGGGGAGCGCGGCTCCCGCCGGCTCCTCCGCGATCGCATGCGCCAGCGCCACGCCGTCCATCTCCGGCATGTGCATGTCCAGGATGCCGACGTCGAAGGCCTCGCCGGCCTGGACCCACCCGAGGGCCTCGAGCGGCGATCCGGTGGCGCGTGCCTGCATGCCCCAGGCGTGCAGGTGCGTGGTGAGGATGCGGCGGTTCGTCGCGTTGTCGTCGACGACGAGGACGCGCTTCTCGCGAAGCGACGGCTGGATGCCGCTGAGGTCCCGGCGGGTCGTGGCGGGCACGTCGGCCGTCGCCGCGCGGATCGTGAAGCGGAAGTCGCTCCCGGCGCCGACCTCGCTCGTGACGCTGATCCGCCCGCCCATGAGCTCGGCCAGCCGCTGGCTGATCGCCAGGCCGAGGCCGGTCCCGCCGTAGCGGCGCGTGGTGGAGGCATCCACCTGGCTGAACGACTGGAACAGCCGGTCGGCCCGGTCCGCCGGGATGCCGATGCCCGTGTCGCGTACCGAGAAGGTCAGCTCGTGGAGGCCCCCTGCGCCCTCCAGCGGGCTGGCGGTCACCGAGAGCACGACCTCTCCATGCTCCGTGAACTTCACGGCGTTCGAGAGGAGGTTCAGCAGGATCTGGCGGAGGCGCGTCACGTCGCCGACGATCCCGGCCGGCGTGCCGTCGCCGACCTGGTACGCGAGGTCCAGCCCCTTCTCGGCCGCGCGGGTGGCGATCAGGTCGAGCGCCCCCTCCACGCACTCCCGCAGGTCGAACGGGTGGGACTCGAGCTCGAGCCGCCCCGCCTCGATCTTCGAGAAGTCGAGGATGTCGTTGATGACGGTCAGGAGCGCGTCGCCGCTCTGGCGGACGACCTCGGCGAACTCGCGCTGCTCGTCGCTGAGCGGGGTGGTCAGGAGGAGCCCGCTCATCCCGATCACGGCGTTCAGCGGCGTCCGGATCTCGTGGCTCATCGTCGCCAGGAAGGCGCTCTTGGCCTCGTTCGCCGCCTCCGCCTCCCGGCGGGCCCGGAGGAGCTCGGTGATGTCGTGGTAGATCCCGATCATGCCCACCTTGGCGCCGTCGACGATCACCGGCATGGACGAGAGCTCGACGTCCACGGGCGTGCCGTCCTTCCGGGCGCGCCGTGCGATCGCGCGGATCCACTCGCCCTCGAGCGTCTTCCGGATGTTGGCGCGGATCTCGTCCCGGGCCTCCGGAGGCGCCACCAGGTCTTCCATGCGGTGGCCGAGCGCTTCCGCCGGTGTGTATCCGAAGAGCCGCTCGGCACCGGGATTCCATCCCACGACGTTGCCGTCGAGGTCCATGGTCGCGATCGCCACGGGGCTCGTCTCCACGAGGGCATCGGAGTACTGCTTCTGGCGCTGGAGCTCCCGGAAGAGCCCCGCGTTGTGGATGGCGAGCACCGACTGGGCGGCGAAGGTCCGGAGGGTGGCGACGCGCTCGGGCGAGAAGACGCCCTTCTTGCGCCGGATGATGACCAGGCCGCCGAGGAGCCGTCCTTCGCGGACCAGCGGCAGGGCGAGCAGCGAGCGCATCCCCTGCCGGACGAGGAGCGCACGCACCTGCGAGGCGACGAGCTGCCGCTCGTCCGCGATGTCGGCGACCTGCACCGGTTCTCGGCTGACGCCGGCGCGACCCATCGCGCCCTCGCCGAGCCGGAGCGGCGTGCCGCGGAGAACCTCCAGGTAGTCATCGGTGATGTGGTGCGTGGCCCGCGCCCGGAACACCTGGGCGGTCTCGTCGAACTCGTACACGATCCCGGCGTAGCTACCCGACAGCTCCACGGCCCGGCCGACGATGGTCTCGAGGACCGCCTCCAGGTCGAGCGTGGAGCTGACCGCCTGGCTGACCTCGCCCAGCGCCCGGAGCTCGCCCACCGAGCGCGTCAGGTCCTCGGTCCGGGCTTCCAGCTCCTTGAAGAGGCGGACGTTCTCGATCGCGATGACGGCCTGGTCGGCGAACGTCTGCAGCAGCGCGATCTGCTTGTCCGAGAATGGCCGTGGCGTCTCCCACGTGTGGACCGTGATCGCGCCGATCGGCGCTCCATCGCGCAGCAGGGGCACGGAGAGGACGCTAGTGATCCCCGCATCTCTGAGGGTACCGAGGGCATAGTCGGGGTCTTCCCGCACGTCGGGGATGTGGACGGGCCGGCCGGTCAGGACGGCTCGGCCCGTGGCATGTCCTCGGTTCGCGGGCATCGGGTACGCCTGCCGGAGGGCGCTCTCGCGTTCCGGGCTGGCATTGTCCAGAGATTCCATGTGAATCAGCTCGCCGTCGTATCTGAGCACGCCCGCAGAGTCCGCCTCGCACAGCTTCCGGGCGTTGCGCACGATCGCGTCGAAGACCGGCCGGACGTCGGTCGGCGAGCTCGAGATGACGCGCAGGATCTCCCCGGTCGCGGTCTGCTGCTCGAGGGTCTCGGTCAGCGCGCGGTTGCGGGCCTCGAGCTCCTTGAAGAGGCGGACGTTCTCGATCGCGATGACGGCCTGGTCCGCGAATGTGCGGACGAGCGCGATCTGCTTCTCGGTGAAGGCGCGCGGCTCCGGGCGCCAGCAGAAGATGACGCCGAGCGGCGTCCCGTCGCGCAGCATGGGCACGGACAGGAAAGCCCGGTAGCCGAGCGCCTTGCGCGCGGCCTCTCGCGTGGGGTTGGGGGCTTCGCGGAAGACGTCCGCGAAGTGGATCGCGGCCCGCTCCAGGATGGCCCGGCCGATGGTCACGTCCGGCGTCGGGCGCATCGGGAACAGGCTGCGAAACGTCTCGAGTCGCTCGGGCGCCACGTTGTGCTCGGCCGCGATGTGGAGCAGCTCGCCGTCGAACCGGAGCACCCCGCCGAACGAGGCGTCGCACAGCCGGACCGCGCTGGCGACGATCGCGTCGAAGATGGGCTGGACGTCGGTGGGGGAGCTCGAGATGACCCGCAGGATCTCGGCGGTGGCGGTCTGCTGCTCGAGGGCCTCGGTGACCTGAGCGTGAGCCTCCGTGATGGCCTGATTCTTGGCCTGCAGCTCGGTGAAGAGGCGCACGTTCTCGACCGCGATGACCGCCTGATCGGCGAACGTCCGAAGCAGCTGGATCTGCGCGGCGGTGTACTCGCCGGGCTGGGCCCGCCCGAGCGTGATGGCGCCGATCGCATTGCCCTCGCGGAGCATCGGCACGCCCAGCACCGAGCGGAAGCCGGCCGTCAGCGCCGCCCCCTGGATCCGGTATTCCGCGTCGTTCAGCACGTCCGGGATGTGAGCGACTGCCCGGTCGCGGATCGCGCGGGCCGCCCCGCCGGCGCCGCTCGGGCGCATGGGGAATGTGGCACGGAGCGCGTCGATTCCCGCCGTTCCCGAGCCGTAGACGGCGCCGATGTGTATCCACTCGCCGTCGAAGCGGGTGACGGTCGCCACCTCGGCCCCGCACAGCCGGACGACGCTCTCGGCGATGCTGTCGAACACCGGCTGGATGTCGGTCGGCGAGCTCGAGATGATGCGCAGGATCTCGCTCGTCGCCGTCTGCTGCTCCAGGGTCTCGGTCAGGTCGCGATTGCGGGCCTCGAGCTCCTTGAACAGGCGGACGTTCTCGATGGCGATGACGGCCTGGTCGGCGAACGTCTGGACCAGCGCGATCTGGCGCTCCGAGTATCGACCCGGCTCCGGACGCCCGATCGTCACCGTCCCGATCGCGTTCCCGTCGCGCAGCATCGGCACCGACAGGACGCTCCGAAATCCACTACTCTGTGCCTGTGGCCCGATCTGATAGTCCTGCTCGGCCAAGACGTCCGGGATGTGCACGATGGCGCGCGTCAGGATCGCCCGGCTGCTTCCACTCCGGAGGCTCGGCCGCATGGGGAATACGCTCCGAAGCGCCGCCGCTCCCTCCGCGTCCACGTTGGCCATCGCGACGATGTGCACCAGCTCGCCGTCGAACGTCAGCACCCCGCTGACTCGCCCGCCGCACAGTTGCATCGCCCGCTCGGCGATGGCGTCGAAGATCGGCTGAAGGTCCGTCGGCGAGCTGGAGATGACCCGGAGGATCTCGCTCGTCGCCGTCTGCTGCTCCAGCGCTTCGGTGAGCCCCGCGTTCGCGGCCGCCAGCTCGCGGGTGCGCGCCTCGACCTTCTGCTCGAGGCTCGCGTAGGACTCCTCCAGCTGCTCCGCCGTCCGGTTCAGCTCCTGGCCGAGCGCCTCCAGCTCGTCACCCGTGCGGACGTCGACCCGATGGCCGAGATCGCCCGCTCCGATTCGCGACGCGCCCTGCTGCAGCGTCCGGATTGGCGCGACCATGCGCCGGGCGAGGAGGATGCTCGCCAGGATCGACAGCCCGAGACCCAGGACGAAGATGACGGCGCTGCGGAGAATCGGCGCGCGAAGCGGCGCGTAGGCGTCGGCGAGCGGCCGCTCGACCAGCACCAGCCAGCCGAGCGGGGCGATCGGGGCGTGGGCGGCGAGGATCTGGCCGCCCTGCAGGCCCTCGGCGACCATGGCGATGTCGCTGGCGGCGGCGGCGCCCGGCGCGGCCTTGGCGTCCCGCACCTGGGGCAGGGCGGAGAGGTCCCGGTTCTGGCGGACCAGGGCGATCTCGGGGTGGGCGAACAGGCGGCCCCGCGAGTCGACGACGTAGGCGTATCCCCCGCGGCCCACGTGGATCTGCGCGATCGCCTGCTGGACGGCCTTGAGGCTGATCTCCGCGGTGGTGACCTCGACGGCGTATTGGCCGACGGGCACCGCGAGCGTGAGGTACGGCTCGACGCCGTTCCGGAAGTACACCGGGCTCCAGTACGTCTTCCCCGACCTCGTTTCGAGGAACTTCGGCGCCTGGGCGAAATCCTCCTGGCTGCCCACGGCGTCCAGCCTCAGCCGGGAGACGCGGAGCTGCTCCTTGCCCGACACGTCGAGGTGGCCGAGCTCGCTGATCGCCGGCACGTCACGGAGCAGGCGGAGGAAGTCGAGCTCGCGCTGCTCGGTCAGGGCTGCGCCCAGCCCGCCCCGGAAGGCGAGCTTGCCCATCCCGAGCTGGGCCGCCGCGGGATCGTCGGATGCGGCGCGCGTCGTCTCGCGGACCCGCCGCTCGATGTCCCACGCAAACTCCTCGATCTTGGCCGCGGCCGCCAGCGCCGTGGCGCGCTCCTCGCGGACGATCGCCCCCTTGGTCTCCTGGTACGCGAAGTAGAGCTCGACCAGGCTGGAGGCCATCAAGACTCCGCCCACCAGGCCCACGAAGACGACGACGTACTTCCGGAGCAGCCGGCCGCGGGGGGCGGCGCTCGGGGGCAGGCCGCTCACCGCCGGAACGTCTCCGCGCGGAGCATGACCGTCCGTGGCACCGTGATGCCGAGGAGGTCCGCGGTCTTGAGGTTCACGGCCAGCTCGATGCGATCGGCGCCTTCGACGGGCACGTCGGCGGGCCGGGCCCCCCGGAGGAGCCGGGCGACGAGCCTTGCCGCCTGGACCCCCTGAGCGAAGTAGTCGGGTCCGTACGAAACGAGGCCGCCGTGGCCGACCCACAGCGCCGAGGTGAAGACCGCCGGAATGCGCGACTTCAGCGAGGCGTTCAGGATCGCGACCGGGATGTCGAGGGTGGCGATCTCCGGGGCGAGCAGCCCGTCGCCCGGGCGGAGCTCGCCGAGCGTCTTGGCCAGCTCCTGGGCGTTCAGGATCGCGCGCGGCAGGAGCTCCACCTTCACGCGGGGCGCGGCATCCCGCGCCCCCACGATCGTCCGGTTCGCCGTGAGGTCCCCTCCGTAGTGGATCAGCCAGACGCGCTGGAGGCCCGGGACCAGGGTCTTCAGGATCTCGAGGCGCTTCGCGGCGAGCTCGGTCTGGAGACCCGAGATGCCCGTGACGTTGGCCTCCGGCTCGGCGAGGTTCCGGACGAGGCCCGACGCGAGGGGGTCGCCGACGAGGGTGAACACGATCGGGACGGCGCTCGTCGCGTCCTTCGCCGCCTGGGTCGGGCCTTCTCCGCTCGTCACGATCAGGTCCACGCCCGCCTTCAGCAGGGCGGCCACCGCGGGCGGCGCGCCCTGGGCGTCCCCCTCGGTGAACCGGATGTCGAAGGTGACGTCCCGCGCGTCCACGAGGCCCGCCTCCCGGAGTCCCGCCTTGAGCCCTTCGACGGTCGGGTGGGTCGCCACGAACGCCTCGTTGACGACCCCGACCCGGAACGGCCGCCGGACCTGCTGCGCCTCGGCCGCGAGCGGGGCGAGCAGGAGCAGCGCCGCCAGGACGAGCCGCACTCGCGTCTTCCCCGTCACATCGCCACGAACTGCTGGTACGCGCCTTCCGAGACGCGGGACCACCCGGTGTGCTGCGCCTGGAACTTCGTGTAGGAGGTGTACACCTTCGTCGCCATCGAGCTCTTTTCCGACTCCTGCTTGACCACCTGGGCCGCGAGCTTCTTGAGGTCGCGGAGCACCGCCGCCGGCAGTTGGAGGATCTCGACCTTGTCCTTGAATTCCGCCTTGAGCTTCTCGAGGGCGACGGCGTTCTTGGCCTCGTACTCCGAGCGCCCGTAGATCTGGGTCGACGCGGTGGCGTGGTCCAGGACCCGCCGGAGATCGGCCGGGAGCGCCTCGTACGCCTTTTTGTTGAAGCCGAACTCGGCCGTGGTTCCGGGCTCGTGCCACCCTGGGTAGTAGTAGTACCGCGCGGTGGTGTGAAGGCCAAGTTTCATGTCGTCATGAGCGCCGATCCACTCGGAGGCGTCGATCACGCCGCGCTCGAGGGCGGCGTAGATCTCGCTCGCCGGCGTCAGGACGACCGTGCCGCCTGCCTTGGCGACTACCTGGCCACCGAGGCCAGGGATGCGCATCCTAAGGCCCTTGTAGTCGGCGAGGGTGTTGATCTTCCTTCGAAACCAGCCGGCCATCTGCGGGCCGGTCGAGGGACCTGGACGCGGGACGAGGTTGAACGCGGCGTAGAGTTCCTCCCAGAGGTTGAGACCACCGCCGTGGCGGTACCACGCCGCCATGGCCTCTGCGTTCATGCCGAACGGGACGGTCGCGAACCACTGCACTGCAGGGTCCTTCGCCACCCAGTAGTACGACGCGCCCATGAACGCCTCGATCTTGCCCTGCGAGGCCGCCTCGAAGCACTCGAACGGCGGCACGATCTGCCCCCCGGGGAAGGCCTCGATCTTGAATCGTCCCCCGCTCATCTCGTCGACCGAGCGGGCAAACTGATCAGCCGAGCCTTGCATCACGTCGAGCGCTGGTGTCCAGGTCGTCGACATTCGCCACTGGAACTTCGGCTGGGCGATGACGTGCGGAGCCTCAACTACGGCTGCCGTCCCCGCCCCGACGGCCGCCAGCGCGCCGCCCGCCTTCACGATGAACCGGCGTCTTTCCAACGGCGGTAACCTCCTTTCGTCCCGAGGGACGAGTCCGATCCATGAAGACCTGATCAACCGCCGTGAGCGTCGCGACCGTCGGGTGGGTCGCCACGAACGCCTCATTGACCACCCCGACCCGGAACGGCCGCCGGACCTGCTGCGCCTCGGTCGCGGGCGGGGCGAGCCCGAGGACTGCAACCAGTCCGAAGCCGACGTGGCGCGCGATGTTGCGGTTCGTCACAGCGCCACGTACTGATAGTACGTACCTTCCGAGATGCGGGACCAGCTGGCCTGCTGCGCCTGAAACTTAGTGAAGGAGGCGTATACCTTCTTCCCGATGGGACTCTTCTCCGACTCTTCCCTGACGACCTCGCTCCCCAGCTTCTTGAGATCGCGCAGCACCGGCGCCGGGAACTGGACGATCTCGACCTTGCCCTTGAACTCGGTCTTGAGCTTCTCGAGGGCGATCGCGTTCCTGGCCTCCATTTCCATGAGCCCGGAGAGCTGCGCTGTGGCGGCGGCGTGGTCGAGCATGCGCTGCAGGTCGAGGGGGAGCGCCTCGTAGGCCTTCTTGTTGAAGACGAACTCGAGCGTGGCGCCCGGCTCGTGCCAGCCAGGGTAGTAGTAATACCGCGCCGTCTCGTGGAGGCCGAGCTTCATGTCGTCGTAGGGGCCGATCCACTCGGAGGCGTCGATCACACCGCGCTCGAGGGCGGCGTAGATCTCGCCACCCGGAGTCAGGACGGCCGTCCCGCCCGCCCTGGTGACGATCTGGCCGCCGAGCCCCGGGATGCGCATCTTCAAGCCCTTGTAGTCGGCGATGGTGTTGATCTTCTTTCGGAACCAGCCGGCCATCTGGGGACCGGTCGACATGCCGGGGCGCGGGACGAGGTTGAAGGGCGCGTAGGTCTCCTCCCATAGCTTGAGCCCGTCGCCCTGGAGGAACCAGGCCGCCATGCCCTCGGCGTTCAGGCCGAAGGGGACGGTCGTGAACCACGGAGCGGCCGGCACCTTCGCGGCCCAGAAGAGCGACGCCGCGTGGAACGCCTCGATGGTGCCCTGGGAGGCGGCATCGAAGACCCCGAGGGGCGGCATGAGCTGCCCCGCCGGGGACACCTCGATCCGGAACCGCCCGCCGCTCATCTCGTCCACCGCCTTGGCGAGCCGTTGAGCAGAGCCCAGGAGCACGTCGGCCGCCGGCGGGTAGACCGAGGGCATCCGCCACTGGAACTTCGGCTGGGCGATGACGTGCGGGGCGTCGACGACGGCCGCCGCGCCGGTCGCCGCGAGCACGCCGCCTGCGTTGACGATGAACCTCCGTCGCTCCATGGTGGTGACCTCCTGATCGTGTGGGTGGCCCGCAATACTCGATGTATGACTGCATTACAGCGTCACGAACCGGTGGTAGGCGCCCTCGGCGACGTGGTCCCAGGGTGAGACCAGCGCCTGGAACTTCGCGTAGGACGCGTGGACCTTCCGTGCCATCGGGGTTTTCTCTGATTGTTCTCTGACGACCTCGCCGGCAAGCTTCCGGAGATCGCGCATCACCGGCGCCGAAAGCGGGAGAATCTCGACCTTCCCCTTGAACTCCGTCTTGAGCTGCTGGAGCGCGATCGCGTTCTTCTCGTGGAAGTCCGCGCCGCTGTAGACCTGCACGGCCGCGGCGGCATGGTCGAGCGTCCGCCGCAGATCGACCGGCAGCGCCTCGTAGGCCTTCTTGTTGAAGGCGAACTCGACCATGGTCCCCGGCTCGTGCCAGCCCGGGTAATAGTAGTAGCGCGCGGTCTGGTGGAGGCCCAGCTTCATATCGTCGTGGGGCCCAACCCACTCGGCGGCGTCGATGACGCCCTTCTCGAGCGCGGCGTAGATCTCGGCGCCCGGGGTGAGGACCGCCGCCCCGCCGGCCTTGACATAGACCATGCCGCCGAGGCCGGTGCCGATGCGCATCTTGAGGCCTTTGTAGTCACTGATCGCGGTCATCTTCTTCCTGAACCATCCGGCCATCTGCGGAGCAAACCCCGGACCGGGGCGCGGCATGAGGTTGAAGGGGGCATACGTCTCTTCCCAGAGCTTGAGGCCGTCGCCCTGGTGGAGCCAGGCGGCCATGCCCGCGGGGTTCATGCCGAACGGGACGGTCGAGAACCAGTCGACGGCCGGCTCCTTCTCGGTCCAGTAGTACGAGCCGGCCATGAAGGCCTGGATGGTGCCCTGCGACGCGGCGTCGAAGCAGGCGAAGGGCGGCATGATCTGGCCGCCCGGGAAGACCTCGATCCGGAAGCGCCCGCCGCTCGTCTCCTCCACGATCCTCGCCAGCTGCTGGGCCGTCCGGTCGTGCACGTCGAGCGCCGGCCCGAAAGCCGTGGACATCCGCCACTGGACCTTCGGCTGCGCGATGACGTAGGGAGCGTCGACGACGGCCGCGGCGCCCACAGCCGCCAGGGCACCACTCGCCTTCACGAGGAATCGGCGTCGTTGCATGGCGGGGGCCTTCTTCATGCGAGCGGACGTGCCGGACCGATGGCTGGCCCAGTGTTCGGTCATCCGGCAACGAGCTGGTGGTAGGCGCCTTCGGCAACGTGGTCCCAGGGGCCAACCAGCGCCTGGAACTTCGTGAACGACGCGTGGACCTTCCTGGTCATGGGCGTCTTCTCCGATTCCTCCTTGACGACCTCGCCCGCCAGCCTCCGGAGATCACGCAGGACCGCCACCGGGAATGGGATCACCTCGACCTTGTCCTTGAACTCCGTCCTGAGCCGGTGGAACGCGAGCGCGTTCTTCGCGTTGTGCTCCGCGAGGCTGTAGATTTGGACGGCCGCGGCGGTATGGTCGAGCATGCGGCGGAGATCGACCGGGAGGGCCTCGTACGCCTTCTTGTTGAAGCCGAAGTCCAGCGTAGTGCCGGGCTCGTGCCAGCCCGGGTAGTAGTAGTAGCGCGCCGTCTGATGCAGGTTGATCTGCATGTCGTAGTAGGGGCCGATCCATTCGGCGGTATCGATCACGCCCCGCTCGAGCGCGGCGTAGATCTCGCTGCCCGGGGTGAGGACGGTTGTGGCTCCGGCCTTAGCATAGACTTTTCCCCCGAGGTTCACGATCCGCATCCTGAGCCCTCTAAAGTCGCTGGTCGTGTTGATCTTCTTCCGGAACCAGCCGGCCATCTGGGGGGAGTTGGCCATCGCGGGGCGCGGGACGATGTTGAAGGCGCCATACGCCTCCTCCATGAGCTTGAGCCCGTCGCCCTGGTAGTACCACGCGGCCATCCCCTCGGGATTCATACCGAATGGGATAGTGGCGAACCACTCGATCGCCGGCTCCTTGGCGCTCCAGTACTGCGGCGATCCCATGAACGCCTGGATCTCGGTGCCCTTGGAGGCGGCGTCAAAGCACTCGAACGGCGGCATGATCTGCCCGCCGGGAAGGACCTCGATCCGGAATCGCCCCCCACTCATCTCCTCGACGATCTTGCCCAACCGCTCCGCAGCGCCCTGGACCAGGTCCGCCGCCGTATAGGCCGTGGACATCCGCCACTGGACCTTCGGCTGGGCAATGACGTTCGGGGCGTCGACGATGGCCGCAACCCCCGCGGCCGCCAGCGCGCCGCCTGCTTTCACGATGAACCGGCGTCGCCGCATGCTTCAGGCCTCCTTCACTCGATGACGGGGCAATTCCTCGTGATCCGGCCTCCGGTCATCCACCGACGAGTTGGTGGTACGCGCCCTCGGCGACGTGGCCGCCACGAGCCAACCAGCGCCTGGAACGTGGTGCACAGCGCGCGCTGCAGCTTCCGGAGATCGCGTGGCACTGGGCTCGCGGGCAGGGCCCGGTGGCCGCGCGCTTGAGCTCAGCGGGAAAAGTCGTGGCGATGACGCCAGGGGTCATCCACGAGCGCCGTGGCCCTCGAGGGCCACGGAGGCTCCCCCCGGCTGGGCGATGAAGCGGCATCGCTTCATCGCGGGGACCCCCGTTCCGGCCTGCGGAATGCGGCTCGGCGGCGATCACGCAGCAGGGGCGGTCAGGGAGCGAGACGCGCGCGATCGACGAATCTTCACCGTCCTTCCGGCCTCCCGGCCACGCGGTGTGAAGACGATGGCGCCCGGGACGCAGTCGCCAGGCATCCCAAGCCGACCAAGCATACTCGAAACGCGGGCTCCACGTCAGCCGTCGGCACGCGCCGGGCGCCCGGGCGCGGAGTGGCGGGGGCGGCACTGGACGAGCGCGTTCGAGAGCACGGCGGGGGCGAGGGCGCCGGTCATCGGGCGCCCAGCCGGTTCCGGTGGAAGCGCCCGTCCTGCATCACCACCGGGATGTGCGCGCCCTGGTCCTGGAAGACGCCGAGGTCCTTCAGCGGGTTCCCGTCGACCACCAGGAGATCGGCGCGGGCCCCCGGAGCGATCACCCCGAGCTCGCCCTCGCGCCCGAGGATCTGGGCCCCGACGATCGTCGCGGAGTGGATGATCTCGCGCGGGGTGAGGGCCTCGCCCCGCAGCAGGAACTCCTTCGACTGGTCGGGCTGGAGCTGGCCGAGCAGATCCGACCCGAAGGCCATGCGGACGCCCGCCCGCTTGGCCAGCTCGAGGGATCGGAGGCCGGCCTCCAGCACGATCTTGTTCTTCTCGAGGCTCTCCGGCCCCATGCCGAACTCGGCCGCGTGGCGGCTGATCGCGTCGTAGGCGACGAGGGTGGGGACCAGGAAGGCCTTCTTCGCGGCCATGAGCTTCGCCGCGGCCGCGTCGATCAGGTTCCCGTGCTCGATCACCCGCACCCCGCACTCGACGGCGCGGGCGACCGCGTTCGCCGGGTACGAGTGGGCGCAGACATAGCGCTTGAAGGCGGCGGCCTCCTCGACGGCCGCCCGAATCTCGTCGGTCGAGTACTGGAGGCTGTCCAGAGGATCGTAGGGCGAGGCGACGCCGCCCGACACCATGATCTTGATGTGATCGGCGCCCTGGCGGAGCTGCTCGCGGACGGCGCGTCGCACCTCGGTCACGCCGTCGGCGATCGCCATGGTGAAGGCCATGGCGTTCTCTGTGGGACAGCCGCCTCCCGGATCGGTCCGCCGGCGCGGGTCGCTGTGGCCGCTCGTCTGGCCGATGGCGCGCCCCGCGATGAAAAGGCGCGGCCCGGGGAGATAGCCGCGCTCGACGGCCTCCCGGATGCCCCAGTCCGCACCGCCGGTGTCGCGCACCGTCGTGAAGCCGCGGTCCAGCATGGCGCGCATGAGCGGCGCCGCGCGCGCGGTCAGGAGGGTGAGGGGCACGGCCTCGAGGGCCCGGATGTTGACCTCCGGGAGGAACACGTGGACGTGGCAGTCGATCAGCCCCGGCATGAGCGTCCGGCCGCCCACGTCGACGACGGTCCCCCTGGACGTTCGGATCGGCCGGGGCGAGACCTCCCGGATGCGCGCGCCCTCGACGAGGACGGTCACGCCGTCCTGGAGATCGGCCTTCGTCGGGTCGAGGAGCTTCGCGTTCTCGAGGAGGATCAGGCTCATCGGACGGTTCCCTCCCGCCCGCGGGGGTCCGGGCGCCCCGGCATTGTCCGACAGGGGTGTTCCGGGGCGCAACCGGCCGCCGGGGCGCGGCCGCGGCCCTTGGGGCCCTTGACAGTCTCCACCGCCCCCCGGGACACTCGGCCCAGCCGCTGGCCGTCGCGCACCACATGCCGAGGGGGAACGCCTGCCTCTCTTCGTCGCGCGCTCGATCTCCCGTGAGCCGCTCGCGCGCGCGCGGCGGTCCCTCTGGCCGCATCTGGGCGTGACGGGCCTGATCCTGGACGAAGTGACCGACGGGCCGCGGCGCCCGCGGATCGGCCCGCGCCTCCCTCTCCGCGATTGAGCGCCCGGCGACCGGCATGATCGGGATCGGCGGCCCCCTCACCATCTCGATGTTCCTCGGGAGCTTCGCCTGGTCGTTCGCCTTCATCAGCCTGCCGTTCTACATCCAGGCGATCAGCCCCTACGACCCCGCGACGACGCTGCGCTGGGCGGGCTGGATCCTCGGGATCTCCTCGCTGGTCACGGTGGTGACCAGCCCGGCCTGGGGCCGCGTGGGCGAGCGTGGCAACCCCCGGACCCAGTACCTCCTGGTGCAGGTCTTCCAGGGCGTGGCCTTCATGGGGATGGCGATCGCCCACACGCTGCCGCAGCTCCTGTTGGCGCGGCTCGTTCTCGGCGGCATGGGCGCGGGATCGACCCTGGCGTTCATCATGGCGGGCCGGCTATCCGACCCGCGCGAGGTGCGCCGCGAGGTGGCGGGGGTGCAGCTCGCGATGACGCTCGGGCAGGTGCTGGGGCCGCTCGGCGGGGCGGCCGCCGCGGCGCGGATCGGGTTCCGGCCGTCGTTCGTGGTGGGCGGCGTCATCCTGTTGGGGTCGGCGGCCTTCGTCCACTGGGGCGTGCGGCTGCCGGCGCACCTGGAGCGCCCCCGACTGGCATCGCCGCGGGTGCGGCCGCTCGATCTCGTCACGCCGGTGTCACTCGTCCTGGCGGTGTCGACCCAGCTCTTCTTCCTGACGTCGGTGCTGCCGCAGGTTCTGCCCGGTCTGGGCGTGGCGTCCGAGCGCGTCGTGGAGGTGGGCGGCCTCCTGGTCTTCGTCTCGGCGGTGGCCGCGGCGCTGGGGGCGGTCATGACACCCCGGCTCGCCGCGCTCCTGCCGGAAGGGCTGCTGATGACCGCGCTGCTGGTGGCCTCCGGCGTGCTGATGGGCACGATGGCGCTGCCCCAGAGCGCCTGGGGGTACTCGGCGGTCCGGTTCCTCCAGGTCCTCTGCGCGGCGCCGATCTTCCCGCTCGTCGTGGCCCGCGCCGCGCACCAGGGGAGCGGCGGGGTGATCGGCGTCATCAACTCGGCGCGGATCGGCGGCTCGTTCATCGGGCCCGTGCTCGCGACCTCGATCCTCTCCGTGTCGTCGCCGTCGGTGCTCTACGTGACGCTCGGCCTGACCTGCCTGGCGTGCGTGCCGCTGATCCGGCGGCCGCTGGCCCCGCGCACTCATGGAGCGTAAAGAGGAGGAATCTCATGCGGATCCTTCGGTGTGCCGTCGTCCTGCTCTGCGTCGTGTGTGGCTCGTTCGGGTGCGGCTCCTCATCGGGGTCGAGCGGCTCGACCAGATCGAACGCGTCCGCCCCGGTGGTCGCCGACCTGGTCGTCACGAAGGGCGCGCACCTCCTGACGTTCCAGATGAGTTACGCGGATCCCCAGGGCGACCTCGTGGGCGGCACCTGCAACGTCACGGCACCGGGCTTCATCAACGGGAGCGGCACCATCGTGGCGGGCGCCGGCGTTCAGCCGAACGCGACGACCGGCACGATCACGTGCTCGCTGGCCGTGCCGACGGGATTCACCGGCACGCCGTTCCGCGGGGACATCAGCGTGAGCGACGTCCAGGGGAACACGTCCAACCAGCTGACGTTCGACACGACCCTCCCCGAGCGGCGGGCCGGATCGAGCTGAACGGTGCTACCCGGTGGTGACCAGCTGGCAGAACTGGCCGACCAGGTACGGATCGTGGAACGTGCCGGCGCGTGACCGCAGCACGTCCAGCGCGGCGGCCTGGGAGAGGGCGCGGCGGTAGGGCCGGACGGTGCAGATCGCGTCGTAGACGTCTGCGATCGCCGTGAGCTGGCTCGCGAGAGTCGGGATCCGCGAGACGCGCACGACCGGGTAGTTGGGCTGGCCGTCGTAGCGGAGGTGATGCTCGAAGGCGACCAGGATCGAGAGCGGCGCGCTGTTGGCGAGGGCGCCGAGCTCCCAGGCGCCGAGCTCCGCATGGCTCGCCATCATGGTCCATTCGTCGCCCGAGAGCTTCCCGGCCTTGTTCAGGACGTCCAGGGGCACGCGGAGCTTGCCGACGTCGTGCAGGAGGGCCGCCACCCCGATGGCATGGAGGAGGGGGCCGTCGAACCCGAAGCCGCGCGCCTGGGCGAGGACGAGGAGCGACACGTTGACCGAGTGGACGAACGTGTACTCGTCGTGCGACTTGAGGGGGACGGTGGGGAGGACCGCCTGGGTCGACCGCGCCACGGCGTCCGCTAGGCCCCAGACCAGCTCCTCCACGGGATCGAACCTCGTCATGCCCTCGTGACGGATCCGGGCGAACACATCCCGCGCCAGCTCGACGTGCGTGTCCGACATGCCGCCCCGCCCGCCGCCGGCCTCGCCGCGCCCGCCGCCGGCGGTCTCGGGCGGGCCGGCGGGCGTCCGGCCGGGGCTGGCGATCTCGACCTGGCCCACCACGACGTGAGGCGTCGAGTCCGGACGCCGGCCGGCCGCGAGCGCGTCGACCAGGGCGCGGATCTCGTCCTGGTCCAGGTCGCGCGCCAGCGTGAGCCGCGCGACGTCGCTCCGGCGGAGCGCGCGGACGAACGGCTGGAGGTAGAGCGCCCCGCTCCGGAGCGGCCGGCCGTCGACCACGATCTCGTCGTCCAGCCGGAGGAAGGTGAGCGAGTCCTGACGTCGCTCCTCGCATGCCGCCACGACGCCCTCCCGGAGCTGGGCGAGCGCGGCGTCGACCGCCGGGTGAGTCGGGGGATAGAGCGCGCTGGTGGTGAGCGCGCCCGCCACCTGGGCGATCAGCCGCTCGACCGCCGCCTGCCCCGCGGGCGCGGGGGCTTCCATCGGCCCGGGCGCGGAGCCGCCGCCGGCGGGACCGATCATCCGGCGCTCCGGAGGCGCTCGCACACGGCGCGGATCTCCGGGTCGCGGGAGCGAAGTCCGCGCATCACGAGCCACGCGCGTGCGTCCGACGGGTAGCCCTGGAGCGACTCGTAGGCCGCGCGCCGCTCGACCGTCGACGGGTAGGGGACCCAACGCTCGCGGAAGAAGTGCGCGAGACGGGGCAGCGCCTCGGGGCGGCCCATCCGGCTGAGGGCCTGGAGCGCGGCCAGCCGGACCGCGCGGCGGCGACCCCGGATGTCCCAGGACGCGAGCACGCCGAGGAGCGGCTCCACCATGGTCGATCCGCCGCGCTGGCCCGCCAGCTCCACCGCGGCGGTCGCCGCGCGGGGGTCGGGATCGGCGATCGCGCTCAGCAGGTACCCGTGTCCGACGTCGGGATCGAGCTCGAGCAGGCTCCGCAGCGCCTCGAGCCGGACCCGGAGGTCGGCGTGGCCCGTCAGGCGGCGCACCGTGGGGAGCGACGAGCGGTCCCCCACCGCGCGCAGGAGCGCGATGATGTTGCGGACGACGTACCAGGCGGGATCCATGAGCCAGCGGGTCGCCTCCGGCACCACGTCGGGCCCGAGCGCCGAGAGGAGATCGAAGACCCGCCGGCGCCGGACTCGGACCTTCTCCTCGACCAGCACCTGGAGCAAGCTCCGGATCGCGCCGGGCCCGAGGAAGCGGACCAGCCGGATCGCCGCGGGCCCGGGCGCCGCGCCCAGGGAGGCGGCGAGCGCGGACAGCGTTTCCCCTCCCGCGAGGTGGTCAAGCTGGCCGCGCACCGCCGTCCGCGTCGGCTCGGGCACGGTCTCGTCGGCGGCCAGTCGGGCCATGCCCTCGATGGCGAAGGTGGCCTCGTCGAGCGATCCCCGGGCCAGCGCGCCCTGGACCAGCTGCTCGAGCCGCGCGAGGACCGGTCCCGTCTTGTCGTCCCCGTGGCGTCCCAGGAGGTCGAGGAGCGTCTCGGTGAGCTGCCGGCCCACCGCGTCCTCCGTGAGCGACGCCACCCGCTCCCCGAGCGTTTCGAGCGTGCCGAGCACGACGGGCGTCCGGGTCGGCCAGGCCAGCATGGCCCGCGCGAGGAGCGCGAGATGGTCCTCCGGGTTGTACCGGTCGATGTCCTCCTCGCGGAACAGCGTGAGGAGCTCCGCGCGAAGGGACTCGAGGTCCCGGCCGGTCGGCGCGTCCTCCTCGGCCGACTCGGCGCGGGTCGACGCCAGGAGCTCCACGAGACGCTGGGCGTGACGCGAGAGCGGGACGCCCTCGGCCCCCAGCTGGCGCATGACGCGCAGCACGGGATGCGCGCTCATGGAGGAGGTGAAGGCCTCGAGGGCGTCGTCGCCCGCGGCGTCCGTGGCCACCACCCGCAGGGCCGCCCGCATGAGACTGTCGCGCAGGGGCTCCGGGAGCCGCATGATCAGCTGGGCCGTCTGCCGGGCGGCGAGCACGCGACCCGCTCCGGACATTCCCTCGAAGTGCGCGGTCGTCGCGTCGGTCAGCCGGACGAGGAGTTGCCGGGGTGTCACCCCGGGAGCCATCTCCCCCTCGTCGAGGCCGGCGTCCCCCGGCAGTCCACCGACGCCGACCGCAACGCCCTCGACGCCGGACGCGGCCGAGCCGGCGGTCGCCCACGCGGGCAATCCGGGCGCTCGATCCGGCCCGCGGGTCTCGCCGGCGGCCTGTGGATGCCCGCTCGCGCCGGGTCCCCCGCTGCCGGCGCCCTCGCCCGAGGCCCGCCCCGCACCCGTGCCACCGGTCCCGCCTTCCAACGCGGCCCCGCCGCTGTCCTCGGTCGCCAGCGTGCCGGCGCCGCCGGTGGCCGGGCCTCCGCTCCCGTGGGCCTCGCCGTCACCCCCTTCGGCGGACCCCGCGCCGGCGCCGGTCCCGCCGGCTCGACCGTTGCCCGCCCCGGGTCCCGCCCCCGGCTCGCCGGAGCCCGTGCCCTCTGCGCTCCCGTCGGGGGCGGCCTCGCCATGCTCGCGCGCGGCGTGCGTCTGGAGGAAGTTCCGCAGCCAGGCCACCATTGCGAGCTCGGCCGGCACCGCGGACTCCTGCGTCGTCGACTCGTCGCCACTCCAGTCCGCGTCGCCCGGCACCCCCCACTCGAGGACCACGTTGAGCAGGCGATCCGTGATCGAGACACCGGGCGGGCCGGCGGGTGCCGGCTCCGCGCGGTCCGTCAGCCGGATCGCCGAGTAGTCGAGTGGCTGGAGACGGAGGTGACGGGCGCCGGGAAGGCCCGGCGGTCCAGCGGGGGGCGACCCGGGCTCGAGGGGGGTGGCCGGGCCCGCGAGCCACTGCACGAGCGCCCGAAGCTCGTCTGGCTGGATGCCGCGCTCCATCCGGAGCACGGCCGCCTGCCGCTGGTAGAGCGCATGCGCCAGGGCGCGCGCCTGCGCGGAGTCCACCGTCCAGACGCCGACCCGCAGGTGATTGCGCGCGACGCCGACGGCCACCGAGCCGTGAGCCGCCAGCATCTCGCCGACGCGGGTCTGTGCGGCGCCGACCGCCTGGGTCACGTTCGGATGATCGGACGGATAGGCCGCCCAGGCCCGGCAGGCGATCGCCAGGGCGCGGATCGCCTCCACCACCAGGGAGCGGCCCTCGACCACCGGGTCCGCCACAGGACGAATTCTAGTGCTGCGGGGTCCGCAGAATCGAGGGAATTGGGGCCCCGGCGGGCCGGCGCCCGACTCGCGCCCCGGCGGGGCGATCGGGCGGGCCGGGGGGCCGCTCCCCGTCCGCGCCACGCGACCGATGTCGCGGCGATCCGGTAACCGCCAGGCTTGCCCGCCGGGCGTCGCCGCTCGACGAGCAGCGGTCAGCCGTTTCCCTGTCACGCGCCCACGGCGCGGCCGGCGAGCGCGGCGCCCACGGTCAGCGGCCGAGGTCCGCGCCCGGCCCGGGCGGATGCGACCCCGCCGGCGCCCCTCCGAATCAGCCCACGGGTGCCCGGATTCCTGGCGCCGGAGCTGGTGCAAAAGCAGGATCTTGCCGGACGCGGTCGAGACCGGCGCTCGCTGCTCACCTCGGACGGGACCGGGCTCCTGCCAGATTTCGCCCCTCGGTCCGTCTCGTCCTCGAGGAGCTGGTCGTCGGTCGCAGCGCCGCCGAACCGGGCGGGCGGCACTTCCTCGAGCACTCGGCGCACCTCCGAATCGGGGAACGTCATCCTGCGCGCCGCAGCTTCGTCCCCAGTGATTCCATCGTGGCGGACGCTGTCCAGGAAGTGGGGGTATGGTAGGCGAGCCGAGGCTCCGTGATCTTTCCGATCCCTCGGGGTCGGCTGAATGGAGGGCGATCGCTCAGCCGCGCGTCGCTCGACGCCGGGAGCGTGGTCCCGCGGGGGACCGGACCGGCCGGTCGGCCCTGGCGCTGGGAATCGCCCCGCGCGGGCGCACCGTGCGGGAGACTTCGGGATCGCGGACGGTGACACGTGCCCGTGGAATCCGAGCGGCGGCCGACGCTGCCTTCCGCCGTCCTTCGGGTGCAGCCCCCGATGGCCGGCCGGGCTCCCGTGGGGACTCGTCCAGTTCGATTCCGAAGACCTCGGTCAGCGCGGTTTCTGCGATCCGCTTGCGCGTCCCGCCGCCCTGCGCGGCCAGGGCCGCGCCACTGGTGGCCGCCGTGAGCAGGTCCAGTTGATCGACGCGCCGCAGCCGGAAGAACAGCTCGGGCTCGGCGTCGAGGCGCGCGCCGACCCCGTATAGGGTGGCCGCCACGTGTTTGCACATCGCCGCCCAGTCGGGGCAGGAGCACTCGAAGGCGATCTCCTTGGCTGACGGGAACAGGCCGGTCTCTCGCCGGATCAGCGTCTCCATGACCGCGCGCGAGAACTTCCCCTGCAGGAGCTCCACCAGCGACCCGATCTTTCCCGCGCACTCCCGGACCACCGCCCGCCAGCGAGGCTTGGACAAGGGCGCGATCACGACAGAGATTCGGTACAGCTCGCTGCCGCAGACGAGGGCCTCGACCCTGCCTGCGCCGAGCTGCAGGTCCATCACCGATCCGTTGCGTACGTAGGTCCGGCCGCGCGGGAGCCGGTTGGCGAAGTCGCTGTACCGCTCGAGGTTGTCGCACCAGGCCTTGCCCCAGAAACTCCGGGCGATCGTGCGTCCCTGGATCACAATGGGCGCGACCGGCGGGCCCCTTTTCCTGAGCCGGGCGACCTCGCGCGTCGCATTGTGGCGCCGCACCGCGGTTGGCACGTAGGGCCGCCATTCGTACCACGCCATGGTTGGCTCCTTCACGCCTCGGCGAGCGCGCTGCGGAGGTCGAGCGAGACGATCCGAATGATGTCGGCGTCGCTCATCTCGGTGACGAGGGCGTCCCCACCCCCCTCCAGGAGGTCGGCCGCCAGCCCCTTCTTCTGCTCGATCAGGGCGTCGATCCGCTCCTCCACGGTGCCGCGGCAGACGAACTTGTGGACGACGACGTTGCGCTGCTGCCCGATGCGGAAGGCGCGGTCGGTCGCCTGGTTCTCGACGGCGGGATTCCACCAGCGGTCGAAGTGGATCACCTGTGACGCGGCCGTCAGGTTGAGCCCGGTCCCGCCCGCCCGAAGGGACAGCACGAAGAAGGGGATGGTCTCGTCGGTCTGGAAACGCTCGACGAGGGCCATCCGCTCCTTCACCGGGGTCTGGCCGTGGAGCGTGAGGCCGGCCCGGCCGAAGACTCGGGCGAGGTGGTCGGACAGCGGGCCGGTCATCTCGCGGAACTGGGTGAACACCAGCGCCTTCTCCTGGCGCGAGGCCAGCTCCTCGCCCAGCTCGGCCAGCCGGGCGAACTTCCCGCTCTGGTCGGGCGCATAGCTGCCATCGCCGAGCCACTGGGACGGGTGGTTGCAGATCTGCTTGAGGCGCAGGAGGGTGGCGAGGATCGTGCCGCGCCGCTCGATTCCCTCCACCGCGCCGAGCCGGCGCTCGAGCTCCTGCACCGCCTGCTGGTAGAGGGCGGCCTGTCTCCGGGTCAGCGGGCAGAACGCGCGCATCTCGGTCTTGTCCGGCAGGTCGGTGATGACCTGGCGATCGGTCTTGAGCCGCCGCAGGATGTAGGGCTGCACCAGCGCCCGGAGGGGGCCGTAGTGCCGATCCCCACCGGCGGCCAGCTCCCGGGTGACCCGTGTGAAAGCCCGGGCGCTGCCGAGGAGCCCGGGGTTCAGGAAGTCGAAGAGCGACCAGAGATCCCCGAGCCGGTTCTCGATCGGCGTGCCCGTCAGGGCCACCCGGGAGCGGCTGCGGAGCCGCTTCACCGCCCGGGCCTGCTTGGCGGCGGGGTTCTTGATCGCCTGAGCCTCGTCGAGCACCAGCAGGGTCCATTCGACCTCGCCGAGCCAGGGGAGGCGTGGCACCTGACCATAGCTGGTGATGACGACGTCGGCGTCGACCAGATCGTCCGCGGTCAGAGCGGACAGCTCTCGACTCGGCCGCTCCGACGGATGGGCCACGACCACCTCGAGACTGGGCGCGAACCGCTCGATCTCCTGCTGCCAGTTGGCGATCAAGGACGCCGGCACCACGAGGAGGCTCGGTCGCCGGGGATCCCCGCCGCCTCGGCCGCGCGCGGAGCGCGCCGCCGGCCCGGTCTTCAGCAGCAGGAGCAGGCCCAGCACCTGGATCGTCTTCCCCAGTCCCATGTCATCAGCCAGGCAGGCGCCCAGGCCGAGGCGCGAGAGGAACCAGAGCCAGCGGACCCCGATCTCCTGGTAGGGGCGGAGCGCCGTCCGGAGGAGCTGCGGATTGGCCGCGGCCAGCGCCGCGGGCGTGCGCAGGTGCTCGAGGGTGGTCGCGAGCCACTCTCCGGCGGCCACCCGCGACCAGTCGCCCCCGCCCTCCGGCGCCGCGGCTGGCTCTCCGTCTTCGATGGCCGTCCCGGCCAGGAGGCGCATCGCCTCCCGGAAGGACAGGCCCGCGCGCGCCGCGCGCCGCGCTTTTTCCCAGTGGCCGAGGACCTCGCGGAGCTTCTCCCGGTCGAGCTCCACCCACTTGCCGCGCACGAGGGCGAGCCCGTCCGCGCCGGCGAGCACCGCCCGCCACTCCGCGTCGGAGAGCGGCTCGCCGTCGAGCGTCAGGGCGACCGAGAAGTCGAGGAGCGCGTCCAGCCCGAGCGTGGACGGCGGCTTGCCGCCGACGGTGACGCTCACCTCGAGCCGCCGGGGCCGATTCCTCTTCCACCAGTCGGGCACGCGGACGATGACGCCGGCCGCCTCGAACGCGGGCACGTCCTGGAGAAAGCGGTGGGCTTCGTGGGGCGTCCAGGCCAGGGGCTCGAAGACGTCCCCCGTGTCCACTAGGTCCTTCAGGAGGGAGCTCGCGCCGGCGGCCCGGTCGACGGGGGCGAGCAGGGACAGGAGCGCCGACCGGTTCCCGGCAAGGGTCCGGAGCGCCTGGCCGAGCGGCAAATGCTGCGGCCGGGCCTGGCCGGACAGCCGGGTCGTGTAGGTGGCGAGGAACGCGAAGGGGTGGTCGGGATCGGCCTTGTTCTCGGCGAGGTGAAAGTAGACGCGCCCGACGAGGTTCCAGACGGAGCTCTTGGCCTGCAGGTAGGACTGGACGCTGCCTCGATGGCGGCGGATCTCCTCGCGGAAGAGCGCTTGAAGCTCTGCCCACCACGTCTGGAGCCGCGCCGCATCGATGTACTCGCCTCCGGCCAGCGGCGGCGCGTCGCCGGCGACCCGGTCGAGCAGGCCTGGCGGGACCGGGACATCGACCTGGGCTCTCTGTTCCTCGAGGTCGCCGATGGCACAGAGCCGGGCGACGAAGAGCCGCGCGAAGTCCCGGAAGAATCCCAGGACCGGCGGCAGCGGGGTGGAGACCTCGACGGCGCCGAGATGAAACAGCCCGGCGGCCGGTCCTCCGACGAAGGCGGCCGCGATCGCCTCGGCCGGCTTCGGATCGAGCGATGGCGCGTCCGAGTCCTCGAGGAGGCGGAGGCGTCCCGAGGGTGAGACCGCGAGCGTGAGCCGTCGCTCGGTCGCGGGCTCGCGCGCCACGTCACCGGTCTCGGCGGCGGAGCGGGATCCGCTGCGGAATGGTGATCACGCCATCGATGTCGAGGGCGACGAGACTCTTACTCCACGTGACCAAGAGGTAGCGCGATCGGTCGGACGCGTCAATCCGCCCCCAGTGAAGCGCCACGCCCTCTGATAGGGGTGGCGTCGCGCGGTCAGGAACTCGCCCCACGGGGACCACGGCTCAGGCGCGATGGCGCAGCGCCTCGGCCGTCCAGTCGGTCAGGAGACGTGCGCAAAAAGGCATCGCTGGCGGGGCGGTGTCGCCGGGGCCACGCCGCACGGCGTCCCCGCTCGCACGCAGGACTGGCCAGCGATTGATGAGCTATACTTGCGGCCTGTTGCGGTAACGGTGCCATTCAGGGCTCGCGCCGCCGGGCCGGCCGGGGGTCGAGCGGACGAGAGTGCGCGAGTACCGACGCAGAGCGAGGCAGGCTACGTTGCGAGAATGTGGACGCCGATCGCCCCGACAGAACCGAGACCGGCCTTGACCCTGCCCGCGTCGGTGCGATGTCCAGAGTACCGGGATCGATCCCTTGCCCCAGAGTGGACACATGGCATGTGCGCGATTCCGCGCCCGCTGCTCAGCCGCCCGGGGAGTGGACCCGCAGGGCGTTTGGCCGAATCCGTAACCGTCGAGCGGAGGTAAGGGGCATGTGTGCGCCGCATATCAAGCGGGTCGCCTCGGGTTTGGCGCTGGCCACAGCGGTCGTCGGACTGTTGCTGTCCGGGACCGAGTCCGTCGCCCAGACGGTTCGGGCCGTCCCGTCGGCCGACGTCAAGTACCTGGATCCCCACTTCACCACGGCCGACATCACGCTGACCTACGCGTACATGGTGTACGACACCCTGTTTGCCCTGGATGCCAAAGGTGAGCCGCAACCGCAGATGGTGGACAAGTACGACGTGAGCGCCGACCGGCTCACCTACACCTTCACGCTCCGCAAGGGGCTCAAATGGCATGACGGCAAGCCCGTGACCAGCAAGGACGTGGTCGCCTCCCTGAAGCGCTGGGGCTCCAAGGATTCCGCCGGGCAGCGGCTGCTCGCCCGCACCGAGGCGCTCGAGGCGGTGAACGACGCGACGTTCCGCATGAGGCTCAAGGAGCCCTACGGGCTCGTGCTGCGCAGCCTGGCCAAGCCGTACAGCTACACGCCGTTCATCCTGCCGGAACGGCACGCCAGCCAACCGGCAGACAAGCCGTTCGAGGGAGACCCGGTGGGTTCCGGCCCCTACACCTTCTCGAAAACCGACTGGGTGCCGGGCAGTAAGATGATCTTCCACAAGTTCAAGGACTACGTGGCCCGCTCGGAACCGGCGTCCGGGACGGCCGGTGGCAAGAACGTGTACGTCGATCAGGTGGAATGGGTCATCATTCCCGATCCGGCCACCGCGGCCGCGGCCCTCGACCGGGGCGAGGTGGACTACCTGGAGGCGCCCTTCAAGGACCTGCTGGACCAGATGCGGGCCGATCCGCGGATGTACGTGTTCGCCGCCGCGCGCATCTATCGCACCATCCACCCCAATACGCTCATCCCGCCCTTCGACAACGTGAAGGCGCGCCAGGCACTGGCCTACCTCGTAAGTGTGCCGGATATCCTGCGGGCCGTGGCCGGCGATCCCAAAAACTGGGAGGCCTGCTACAAGTTCCTCGGCTGCCAGGGCTGGCTGTCCGA
>DATBGA010000046.1:0-51840 GCA_036558225.1 Candidatus Methylomirabilota bacterium
TCGGTGAGCCCCGGCGCGATCGCGTTGACGCGGATCCGGTGGAGCGCCAGAGCGAGCGCCATGGCGCGGGTGAGGCCCATGACCCCCGCCTTGCTCGCCGCGTAGTGGACGCCGAGCGGCGTGCCGCGCATGGCCACTGACGCGAGATTCACGATGGCGCCGCCGCCTCCCGCGTCCACCATCCGCCGCGCGGCGGCCTGCGCGCAGAGGAAGCTGCCCTTGAGGTTCACGTCGAGGACGTGATCCCAGTCCGCCTCGCTCATGGCCAGGAAGTCCACGCGCGGGAACACGCCCGCGTTGTTGACCAGGATGGTTGGCGTTCCCAGCTCTCGCGTCACGGCGGCCAGCATCGCTTCCGCGTCGCTCGCCCGGGCGACGTCGCCCTGCACGAGGCCGGCACGCCGCCCGGCGCCCCGGACCTCGCCGGCGACCTGCTCGGCCGCGCCCCGATCGTCCAGGTAGTTGATGGCGACGTCCGCGCCTTCCTGCGCGAGCGCCACCGCGATGGCGCGGCCGATGCCCTGCTGGGCGCCGGTCACGAGCGCGATCCGGCCGCTGAGACGCATGAGTCCTCCATCCCGCGGGCGAGTCGCCTGCGGCCCGACGCGTACAGTACCGCAACGCTCCCCGGCGGAGAAGCCGGGGCCGGCTCCGGCCGCCGGCGCGGACCACGCCATGCGGACGATTCCGCGCATTGTCCGGGCATTGCCCGTCCGCTATGCTCGTGTCCGGCACGAGCTCTTCGCCCCGGGAGGAAGACCACGACGTGACGAGGTTGACGAGGTCGACGATCCTGGGGCCGACGGGAGGGTGGGGAGGGTGAGCCTCGCCTTGCTCAAGGTCCTGGCCATCTTCCACGTGATGGCCGGCTTCCTGGCGCTGCCCCTCGCCCTCGTCCTCGGGCTGTCGCTGGCTCCACTCCTGATCCTGGGACCGCTCTGGCTGATCATGCTCGGGTGCTTCCTGTGGCGCGGAGACGACCGGGTCCGGACCCTGCTGCGGCGGACTCACATCGTGGCCGCCGTCCTCGCGGCGTTTCTCTGCGCCTACGGTCTCTTCGCTCTCCGGGCGGCCGACCGGAGCGCGGCGGCCGGTGGCGGCCTCCTGGGGGCCTTCGGATTGCTTCCCCTGACGCTGGGCGCGGTGCTCGGGGTCACCGCGATCGTGGCCCTGTGGCTCGCGCGCGGTGCCCAATCCCGAAGGCGCTGACGGGCGGCGGGCGATCCCCGGCCCATGGGGCCCGCGAGCGGCTCGGAAGCCCACGCCGCTCGGGCAACACGCGGCCAGCGGACCGAGGCAGTCCCGATGCCGTTCCAGGCGATCTGGGACACCACCGGGACCGCAGTCTAACCCTGGCTTCGGAAGTAGTGGGTCGGGTTCGCTGGCGTCATCAGGCGGGCGGGCGAGTTCCTCCGACGGGCGTCGCATGCTATCGTCGGCGCCTGGGAGGGGAGCCATGGCCGATCCGAGCTGGTCCAAGCACGTGGCGGACGTGCTGCGACGGAACGACATCCATCTCTTCGCCACCGTGCCAGACTACATCGTGTCGCAGGTGCTGGAGCACCTCTGGGCCGACCGCGCGTGCACCGTCGTGACCGCCACCCGCGAGGAGGAGGCCCTCGGCATCCTGTCCGGGGCCTGGCTCGGGGGCCAGCGCGGCGCGCTCCTCATGCAGAACAGCGGGCTGGGCAACTGCGTCAACACACTGGGCTCCCTCAACGTCGCGGCCCAGGTTCCGGTGGTGCTCGCGATCAGTCACCGGGGCGACCTCGGCGAGTTCAACCCGGCGCAGGTGCCGATCGGCCAGGCCACCGAGCGGATCCTCGACGCGCTCGGCATCCGGCACGTCATGCCGCGCTCCATCGCGGAGCTCGAGGCCCAGGCCGACGGGCTCGTCAAGCTCGGCTACACGCAGTCGCTCCCCGTGGCGTTCATCCTGCCCGCCGAGCTCACCGGCGGGAAGCTGGGCTGAGCCGTGAGCATGGACCGCGCGACCGCGACCCGCCTGCTCATGAGCCGGCTCACCGACGAGGTCGTCGTCTCGAACCTCGGCCAGGCCACGCTCGACCTCCAGCGGATCGGCGATCGGCCACTCAACTGCTACACTTTCGGCTCGATGGGCCAGTGCTCGTCCATCGGGCTCGGGATCGCGCTGGCTCGCCGGGATGTCCGGGTCGTGTGCCTTGACGGGGACGGGTCGCTCCTCATGAACCTGGGATCGCTGTGCACGATCGCGACGCTCCAGCCCGGGAACCTCGCCCTGGTCATCTGGGACAACGAGGTCCACATGACCACCGGCGGGCAGCCGACGGCGACCGCCCACCGGTCGAGCTTCGCCCAGATGGCGCGGGGGGCGGGAATCGAAAAGGTGCTGGAGCCCCGGGACGAGGCGGAGCTCGGGCGGGCATACGACCGCATGCTCACCGAGGAGGGTCCGTTCGTCGTCCCCGTCAAGGTCAGCCGGGGCCGGGCCGAGGGGCGGCTGGAGCGCGACGTGGTCGGGTATGCGCGGCGGTTCCGGCACGCGCTAGCCGCCGTGCCCACGGCCCGGTGAGCCGTTACCGCGGAGCCCTCGCGTAGGCTCGCTCGAGCCGGCGACCGCCGCCTTCCGCCGCGCGCAGCGGCGGGTCCTCCTCGCGACCAGCGCCTGCTACCTCGTCTACTACACCGGCCGGCAGAACCTCGGCTGGGCGATTCCCGGAATCCGGGCCGAGCTCGGGCTGAGCGCCACCGACATCGGCTGGATCAGCGGCGCCGGCCTGATCCTCTACGGCGCCGGCCAGCTCCTCGCCGGGCATCTCGCGGACCGCGTGGGCGGGCGCCGCCTCGTCGCGCTCGGCGCCGTGGCATCCTGCGCCTTGAACTGGGTCACGAGCTTCGGCGGGAGCTTCTGGGATCTCGCCTTCCCCTGGGCCCTGAACGGCCTCGCGCAGTCGCTCGGGTTCGCGCCGGCCAGCCGGCTCATCGCCGCCTGGTGGGCGCCGCGCGAGCGGGGCCGGGCGTTCGGCGTCTTCAACTTTTCGGCGGGCTTCTCGTCGGCCGTGACCTCCGCCGCGGCGGCACTCGTCCTCACGTGGCTGTCGTGGCGCTGGGTCCTGCGGCTTCCGGCGCTCCTCCTGCTCGCAGGCGCGGTGGTCGTGTGGCTCTTCACGCGGGATCGACCCGAGGAGCTGGGCTTCTCCCCCGGGGCGGAGGAAGGCGGGCCGGAGTCGATGCTCCGGCACGCGGGCGCGCGCGGTGAGGGTCCCGCGTCTCTCGGCGCCCGTCTTCGCGACGCCTTCTCGAGCCGGGCCTTCCTCTTCGTGTCCCTCGGATTCGGCTTCGCGAACTGGGCGCGCCTCGGTCTCCTCGTGTGGGTGCCATCGCACCTGCTCGGCGCCGGGGGCTCGGCGAGCCCGGAGGCCCGCTGGATTCCCCTGGCGTTGCCGGTGGGGATGGCCGTCGGGGCCCTCGTCGGGGGCGACGCCGTCGACCGGTTCCTCGGCGGCAACCACCCACGGCTGATCGTGCTGTGCCTCGCCCTCGCCACCGGCGCGACGCTCGGCCTCGCGGCCGTCCCTCCGGATGGCCGCAGCCTCGCCCTGCTCTTTGCCGCCGGCTTCCTCATCTTCAGCCCGTTTCCTTCGTTCACGGTGCTGGGGGCGGAGCTCCTCGGTCCGAGGACCGTCGGCGCAGGCGTGGGGTTCATGAACGGCGTCGGATACGGGACGGCGGCGCTCGGCGACGTCGTCATGGGCGCGGTGATCGATGCAACCGGCCGGACCGGCGCCGTCTTCGTGGTCGCCGCGGGCGCGTGCGCGCTCGGAGCCGTCGCGACCGCGCTTGCCGACGCCGCCGCCCGGCGGCCGGCCTGACGGGCGCATCGCCCGTGCTACGATACGCGGCGGTCGCCGCCCGCGAGCGGCACGACACCACCACCATCATCCGAGACTCGCTCACGAGGAGCGCGACATGACGACCCCGGTGGATCCCAACGACGTCCTCATGACCGGCGAGAACTCCTTCGTCCGCCTGAGCCGCGACGGCGGCAAGACCTTGGCCGACCGCTGGAGCCACTGGCGCGTGCTGTGGTGCCCCGCGGGGCCGGGTCACGTGCTCTTGGTCCAGGCGGAGCTGACCGGCGGGAAGCCCCGCGTCTACAGCGACAACATCGCCATGACGCGCTGGCTCCAGAAGTCGATCGAGTCGATCCTGTTCCCGCCGTCGGCGGACGTGGCGCTGCCGGTGATCGAGGCGTCCTTCGAGCGAAGCGGAGATCCGCGCGGGGCGGCGACCGAGCGTATCGTCTCCGCCGGCGACGAGATCGTCCTCACGTGGTACGACTTCTACGACCCCTTCGTCCTCACCATGCCGCCCGGATACCAGAACCGGCCGATCGGGGTGTTCAGCACGTTCTTCCCGGCCCGGGCGGCCCAGGTGGCGCTGAACGGGCAGGTCGCCGGAGGGAGCGTCTGGCCGGAGATGCGAGGCGACCGGCAATCGTCCAGCGCGTGCCTCGCCTGGTCGGAGACCTGGGTCAAGCCGAGGGCGTAGCCCGCACTGCCGCGCGAGCCGCGTCCGACCGGGACGAAGCGCGACGTCCGCTCAGGCCGACGCAGGGGTCCGTGACGGGTCTCGTGGGCGATCTTCCGCCACTCCCGGGTCGCGTGCGTGGAAGTGAGCCTCACGGGACGATTCGCTTCCCGCCATCGGTTCTAGCGAGACGCTCCCTGGGAGCGGGACTCCTTCGGCGCGGGGATCCCGACGTGGGTGGGCGGGCCCGCCTGCACGATCTGCCCGGGCGGGTGCCCCACCACGAGCACGCACATGCCGCCGCGCTGCGCGACGTTGACGACCTGGGCCTGTGAGGCGCGCCCAAGGGTAGCGAGCCCGTACGCGCTGGGCGCAAAGCCGAACACGACGTAGAACGGCTGGGCGTGGAGCGTCCCGTCGGCGGCCAGGGTCGGGAACTGGCACACCGGGAGCGGGACGAGGCGCTGGGCCACCCAGCGCTCGCCGCCGGGAGCCAGGGCGGCGTCAACCAGCTTCTTCCAGTCCGCGGCCCCGGTCACGGGACCGACGGTCACGCCGGTGCCGCCGTAGCTCCGGTTGGGTTTCAGCACCAGCTCCTCCCGGGCGCGCATGACGTAGTCGGCGAGGTCGCCCCGCGAGCCGTCGGGCAGCGTGGTGGTCACGGGCCGCAGCAGGCGCGTCCACGGCAGGTGTCGGCGGAAGAAGGCGCGCTCCTCGCTGCTGAAGTGACGGCGGGCGAGCACCGGGTCGCCCAGCACCTCCCAGCAGCTCTTCTGGTCCAGCTCGGCGGCGATCGAGGACACGACCTGGTTGGTGGCGAAGGCCTGCTGCATGGGCCGGATGTCCACGCCCTCGGCCTCGAGGTCGAGCAGGTCCTCCACGGCGTAGTCGCGGTAGATGAGGTCGATCACCCGGCCCTGGTAGGTCACCTCGTCGCCGTCGAGGGCGAGCTCCGCGGGGTCCGCATGGCAGACCTCGACCCCGAAGTGCTCGTGAACGTAGCGGGCGAGCTCGCCCTGCTCGTCCGGGCCGTAGCCGGCGTACTTGGGCTCGACGAAGCACACGGTCCGGCCGGGTCGCCCGGAGGCGTCGAGATGATCGAGCAGGTCCTGCATGAGGAGCGCCCGGAGGTCCTGACCGGTCTCGAGCTCGAGCTGCGGGTCGCGGGCCCGCAGGGCCGGCAGCACCACCTCGGCCACGATGTGCGACGCGGTCGGGATCAGGTGGAGCCCTCCGATGCCGCCCAGGTTCGGCTCCAGGAACTGGAGGCTCTCCTTCCAGCCCGGCGACCCGAAGTCGATGACCGCGTCGTGGCGTCCGACCACCGTGTTCTGCTCGCTCACCGCCGGCGTCCAGTAGCGCCGAAGCCACGCCTCCTCGCGCTCCGGCAGGGCCAGGAGCGCCTGCACGTCCGGGTCCTCCAGGTACAGCTCGGGGAGGCGCTTCAGGGCGCCGTGGAGCGCGAGCGTGGCGGCCCGCACGTACGCGAGCTGATCGGGCAGGGCGGTGATCGGGGTGGGGAGGAGGCGGATCGTCTCCTCGACCTCGTCGCGCAGGTAGACGAGGTGCTCGGCGCGAGCGCGGCGGTCGATCTCGCCGAGGAGCTCGCGCAGCTCGTCCTCGGGGATCTGGTGCAGCGCCTGCTGGACGCACGCGGCGAGCCGCGCCCCGGCGAGGCCTGTCTCCTTGACCGGCGTCAGCACGGTACGCAGCCTAACATCGAGGCTCGCTTTGGTACCATAGCTCACCGGATGACCGCCGACGCGGCGTACCTCGAGCTGCTCCATCGCGCCCGCGAGCACACGCTGCTCGGCTCCTGCGCCACCCTCCTCGAGTGGGACGAGGACGTCTCGATGCCCGAGGGCGGCGCCGAGCATCGCGCGGAGCAGCAGGCCCTGATGGCCAGGCTCCTGCACGCGCAGGCCACCGACCCGCGCCTCGGCGACCTCCTGGCCGAGGCCGAGGCGAAGCAGGGCTCCCGCCTCGCGCCCGGCGATCCCGTCGCCGTCAATCTGCGCGAGCTCCGCGAGGAGTACGAGAAGGCGCGGCTGGTGCCGGGCTCGCTCGTCGAGGATCTGGCCCGGGTCACGACCTTGTCGTACGAGGCCTGGCGCGCCGCCCGCGAGCGCCGCGACGCGCGGGTGTTCCTACCCTGGCTCGGCCGCGTCGTGGCCCTCAAGCAGGCCGAGGCCGATTGCCTCGCGCGCGGCTGGGACCGCTACGACGTGCTGCTCGACGAGTGGGAGCCCGATCTCAGGTGGGCGACCCTCGGACCGATGCTGGCCCGTCTACGCGAGGCGACGGGGCCGCTCCTGGATGGCGCGATCGAGCGGGCCGGGCCGCTGCCGGGATTCCTGACACATCCGGTGGACGTTCGGCTGCAGGCCGAGGTGGCGCGCGAGCTGGCCGAGTGGCTCGGCTTCGACTTCACTTCCGGCCGGCTCGACGAGGCGATGCATCCGTCGACGATCCGTGTCGGCCCGGGCGACGTGCGTCTCACCACCCGATTCCGGCCCGCCGCGTTCACGTCCGGCCTGTTCACCACCCTCCACGAGCTGGGCCACGGCCTCTACGAGCAGTTCCTGCCCGGCGAGCACTTCGGCGCGCCGGTCGGCGAGGCGCCGTCGCTCGGCCTCCACGAGTCGCAGGGCCGCCTCCTGGAGAACCATCTCGGCCGGTCGCGGCCCTTCTGGCAGCACCTGTGGCCGAGTCTGGCGCCGCGCTTCGGCGCCGTGTTCCGGGACATCGTCGCCGATGACGTGTGGCGGGCCGTCAATCATCCCCGCCGGGCGGCCGACCGGATCTCCGCCGACGAGCTGAGCTATGACCTGCACATTCACGTCCGGGTCGACCTCGAGCGGGCGCTCGTGGGCGGGACTCTCGCCGCTTCCGATCTGCCCGGGGCGTGGGCCGACGGGTACCGTCGTCTCCTGGGCGTCACCCCACCCGACGATCTCGCCGGGTGTCTCCAGGACAGCCACTGGGCCGAGGGGATGTTCGGGTTCTTCCCGACCTACACGATCGGCAACGCGATCGCCGCGCAGCTGATGGCGCGGCTCCGGAGCGACACGCCCGCCCTCGACGCGGCGCTCGCCGCGGGGGACGCGGAGCCGCTGCTCGCCTTCCTGCGCGAGCGGGTGCACCGGCTCGGCAGCCTCTTCTCCACCCGGGAGCTGGTCCAGCGTGCCACCGGCGCGCCGCTGTCGATCGAGCCCCTGGTCGCACACCTCACGGCCAAGGCGGCCCTCTGGGCGTAACCGGGCCTCCGCGCGACGCCGCCCCGCGTCAGATCTGCCGGCCGGCCTTCTCCCAGTAAGGAGCGCGAAGCGTGCGCTTGAAGATCTTGCCGGAGTCCTCGCGCGGCAGGCCGCGCTCGAACCTGACCAGCTTCGGCACCTTGTACCCCGCGATGCGCTCGCGCAGCCAGGCCCGGACGGCGTCGGCGGTCAGCGTCGCGCCTTCCTGAGGCTCGACGTACGCGGCGAGCGACTCGCCGTACTCCTCGTCGGGGATCCCGAACACGGCGCAGTCCTGGACGCCCGGCATGCCGATCAGCACCGACTCGATCTCGGCCGGGTAGATGTTGGTGCCGCCGGAGATCACCATGTCGCGCACGCGATCGCAGAGGAACAAGTAGCCGTCGGCGTCGAGGTAGCCGATGTCGCCGCAGGTGATCAGGCCGGCCCGCTCGACCTCGCGGCGCCGGTCGTCCATGCCGTGGTAGGTGAAGTCGGGAAAGCCGCCGATCCTGAGGTAGACCTCGCCGATCTCGCCCGGCTCCAGCTCCTTCCCGGCGGCGTCGAAGATCCGGACGACGGCGCCGTCGATCGGCCGACCCACGGTGCCGGGCTTCCGCAGCGCTTCCGCCGACGTGTGGAACACCGCGCCGCCCGTCTCGGTGCCGCCGTAGTACTCGTTGATGACCGGGCCCCACCATTCGATCATGCGGCGCTTGACGTCGGGCGGGCATGGCGCCGCGGCGTGCGTGACGAACCGGAGCGACGAGAGATCGTGCCGGCGGCGCACCTCGGGCGGCAGCTTGAGCAGCCGCACGAACATCGTCGGCACCATGTGCAGGTGCGTGATGCGGTGGCGCTCCACATGGCGCAGCAGGTCTTCGGCGTCGAATCGCGGCTGCAGGACCACCAGGCCGCCGTCGCGCGCCGCCGACAGCGCGTACAGGTTGGGCGCCGAGTGGTAGACCGGCCCGGTCACGACGGTGCGGATGCCCTCGCCCGGCCGAATGTCGAAGATGCGCGAGATCATGGCCACCATCGCCGCCTGCATCTCGGGCGTGGCCGGCTGCCGGCGCACGCCTTTGGGGCGACCGGTCGTGCCCGAGGTGTAGATCATGTTGGTGCGCGTGGCGCGCGGCGGCTCGGTCCACCGCGGCTGGCTCGCGACCCAGGCATCCCAGGCGACGGCCCCGGGGGGCGGCGCACCGGCATCGGCCGGGATGCCGTACGCATCGCGGATCTCGGGCGGCGTCGGCACGACGAGGACGCGAGTCCCGGGTGGGATGCCATCGCGGATCTGCGGCAGCAGGTCTGCATGCACGACGACCGCCTTAGCCCCGCAGTCCCGGACGATGTAGCCGGCCTCGTCGGCCTTGAAATGCCAGTTCACCGGCACCGCATAGGCGCCGATCAGGGCGGCGCCCATCGCCGCCTCGAAGAACGCGAAGTCGTTGCGGAGCACCAGCGCCACGGCGTCGTTCTCCGCGATGCGCAGCGAGTCGAAGCCCGACGCCGAGCGCGCCGCCCGCTCGAACAGAGTCGACTGCGGGAGCTCACGCGCGCCGCTGACGATCAGCCCGTCCATCTGCGCCCCTCACGCCGCGTCGGGATGGGGAAGCCGGGTGCGGCGGACGCGGTTCACGAAGTCCTGGCTCCACGGGATCTTGATCATGGACGCGGTTGGACGGACGCCCAGACTCTCGAGCCCGACGTGCTGGAACGAGACGAAGGAGGCCGTGCCCGCCGAGCGATCGGCAGGCGCCCCTCCCTGACGGGTGTAGAGACGCTCCACGAGGAGCGGGAGCTGACCCTCGCGGATCACGGTGAACCGACGGCTACGGACGTATTCGGCGAGCGCGGCGTCGCCGGTGGCCGCCGGCTCGTCGACCCGGATCTCGGCAGGCCAGAGGAGGTACAGGTCCTGCTCGAGACCGAGGGCGCTCCGGTCGGAGGCCACGCCGACGGTCCAGCGCACGTCCACCGTCACCGGACCGAGCGAAGGGCCGACGCTGGCCCGGATGAAGACCGGGCCGATCTTGAACTCGGGGTTCGGACGAGTCGCCAGGAACACCTGGCCCCCGGCCGTCGCGACAAGGCTCGCGATCGCCGCGAGGGGGAGCAGGAACGTCACGGTGACGCGACCACGCGCAAGGAGCCGCGGCACGGTCCTCACGTTCCCGCCCGGGGGCGCCTGTCCGCTCATCCGCCGAGCGCTGGACGGACCTCGCGCGCGAGGACGTCGATGGTCTCGAGGATCGCCGGGTACGTCGTCAGCGACACGTCGAGGGCCACGTGGCTCACGCCGAGCGCGGCGAAGCCGCGCAGGGCCTCGACGACCTGCCGCGTGGTGCCGTGGACCGCAGGACGGCCGCGGAGGTAGCCCATGTCCGACCCCGGCCGGTGGATCTCGTCGAGCCAGAAGGGGATCCGGAGTGAGAGCACGGGCGTGCCCCGGCGGCCGGCGTCGGCCCAGAAACGTCGGACCGCGTCGGCGCCCTGCCGGAACGCCTCCGGCGTCGCGGCGGTGGAGTGCCAGCCCTCGCCGAAGCGCGCCACGCGGCGGTATGCGCCCTCGCTGGCGCCGCCGATCCAGACCGCGGGCCGCGGGCGCTGGAGCGGCATCGGCGAGGCCACCAGCCCGTGGAGGCGATGGCGCTTGGTGTCGATCTCCGGCTCGCGCTCCGTCCAGACCTTCAGGAAGAGCTCGAGGGCCTCGTCGGTCCGGCTGCCCCGCTCGCTGAAGGGCACGCCGAGCGCCGCGAACTCGCCCTCCATCCAGCCGACTCCCGCGCCGAAGATGAGGCGACCGCCGGAGAGCACGTCGACGCTGGCCAGGAGCTTCGCCACGGGAACCGGGGTCCGGTAGGGGAGGATGATCACGCTGGTCCCGAGCGCGATCCGCTCGGTGACGCCAGCCAGCCACGAGAGCACGGCCAGGGGGTCGAGCATCTCCTCCCGGTAGGCGATGAAGACGTCCCTGGGGACGATGACGTGGTCGGTCACCCAGAGGGAGTCGAGGCCGCGGGTCTCCGCCCGCTGCGCCACCTGGAGGAGGCGGCCCGTCTCGAGCGGGCGGCCGAAGTGTGGGAGGCAGAGCCCGATCTGCATGGCGTGACCTCGCGTCGGCGGCAGGTCGGCGAACGCGGCCGGGCGGCGGGCCCGACGCCCGCCCAGTATAGCGGCTTCCTGATTGCCTCGCCGCGGACCTGCCGTTACCATGGGTGCTCGCCAGGAGGGGCGAGTCATGGGCGTGCGGGTCGGCATCGTCGGCGTGAGCGGGTACGGCGGGAGCGAGATCCTTCGGCTCTCGGTGGGCCATCCGGCGTTCGAGGTCGTCTACGCGTGCGGCGAGACGACCGCCGGCCAGAGGCTCGACCGGCAGTTCCCGGCGCTGGCGGGGCACCCGACGGGGAGCCTGGTCATCCAGCGCTTCGTGCCCGAGGAGCTCCACGGCGTCGATCTCCTCTTCGCCTCGTTGCCCACGGGCAAGTCCCGGGAGCCGCTCGCGCGGGTGCCGCGGGACGTGAAGGTCGTCGACGTGGGCGGGGACCACCGGTTCGTGGACGGCTGGACGTACGGGCTCACCGAGCTGCCGGGGACTCGCGCCGCCGTCGCACGGTCGTCCCGCGTCTCGGACCCCGGGTGCTACCCGGCGGCGGCGCTGCTCGCCCTGGCGCCCGTCGTCGCCGAGGGACTGGTGGAGCCGGAAGGGCTGGTGGTGGACGCCAAGACCGGCGTGAGCGGCGCGGGGCGCGGGGGCGCGACGAGCGCCTTCGGCTACGCCGAGACCAACGAGGACGTGCTGGCCTATGGCCTGGCGGAGCATCCCCACGGGCCGGAGATGCAGGAAGCGCTGACCCGCCTTGCCGGTCGGAAGGCGACCCTTGCCTTCACGCCGCATCTGGTCCCGATGACGCGGGGGATCCTCGCCACGTGCTACGCCCGGCCGCGGGGCGCCGTGACGGCCGCCCGGCTCGAGGAAGTCGCGCGGGCCCTGTACCGGGACGAGCCGTTCGTCCGCGTCGTGCCGGTCGAGGGCGGCCGCAGCCCCCGCACCAAGTGGACGACCGGGTCGAACGTCTGCTTCGTGGCCTACGCGGTCAACCGCGAGACCGGTCTCGTCCTGGCCATCGCCGCGCTGGACAACCTCGGCAAGGGCGCGGCCGGGCAGGCCGTCCAGAACGCGAACCTCATGACTGGGCAACCCGAGACGGCGGGCCTGACCGGTCTTCCGCTCTGGCCGTAGCCGGGGTCGGACTGTGACGTCCGAGCATTTCTCGCGGGCGTGCCTGGGAACGCCGCGCTCCCGGAGGACCGCGGACCGGAATTGTACAGAAGTCAAAGCCTGACCCCGTGCTGATCGCGGTCACCTTCCTCGGCTCCCTCGCGTGGAGCTTCGTGTTCGTCGCGTTGCCCTTCCAGGTCGAGCGGCTCAGCACGTCGGGGCCGGGCGGGACGCTCGCCTGGACGGGCTGGATCCTCGGCGTCGCGTCGCTGGGCGCCGTGGCGACGGGGCCGCTCTGGGCGCGCTACGGCGAGCGGACCGACCCCAAGGCGGCGTGCGTCCTCATCCAGACGCTCCAGGGGCTGGGCTTCGTGGCGACCGCGATGGCCCACTCCGTCATCGAGCTCTTCATCGCGCGCCTCCTTCTCGGCACCGTGGGGTCGTTCTCGACGCTCGCCTTCGTGATCGCCGGACGGGAGGCGGACGGGACGGTCATGCGCCGTCGCCTCGCCGCGATCCAGTCGGCGCTCGTCGTCGGCACGCTGGTCGGGCCCTTGCCGGGCGCGGTGGCGGCCGCCCGGCTCGGGTTCCGCATGACCTACCTGATCGGCGCGCTCGTGCTCGTCGTCTCCGCGTCGCTACTCCAGTGGGGGATGCCGAGCCCCCCGCCGGTGCCGCGGGAGGCGACGGAGCGGCGGCGCATGCCGGTCCGCGGCATGGCGATCATCGCGGCGCTCGTCCTCGTGTCCTCGTCCCAGGAGACGTTCCTGGCGGCTGTCCTGCCGAGCATCCTGCCCGGGCTCGGCGTCGGCCTGAGCGATGTCGTCGAGGCCGGGGGCCTCCTCATCTTCGTCGCCGGCGCCGCTGCAGCCGTGGGCGGCCTGGCGGCGCCGACCCTGGCCGAGCAGTTCCCGGAGCGGCGGCTCCTCATCGGGCTCCTCGCGGCCTCGTCCGCCGCGCTGGTCCTCCTCGGCCTTACGCGGTCCTTCTGGGCCTTCGCCGCGCTGCGCGGGATCCAGTGCCTCGCGATCGCGCCGTTCTTTCCGCTGGTGGTCGCTCACGTCGCCCGGCGGGCCGACGCCCAGTCGATTGGCTTCATCAATGCCGCGCGCGTGGGGTCGGGGTTCGTCGGCCCGCTCGTGGCGACCACGGTTCTCGCGACCGGCTCGCCCGGGCTCCTGTACCTGGCGCTCGGCGGTGCCGGCATCGCCGCCGCGATCCTGCTGCGTCGGGGGTAGGCCCTAGCCGGCTAGGGCCGGCTTCCGGTCGAGCCAGGGGCGCGCGGCCTCGAGCTGGGCCGACAGCCGGAAGAGCGTCGCCTCGTCGCCGTAGCGCGCCACGAGCTGGATGGCGAGCGGGAGCCCGCGGGGCGCGCCGGCCGTCTCGACCTGGCGGAGCGGCAGCATGATGGCCGGCTGGCCCGTGATGTTGAACCACACGGTGAACGGCGAGAACGTAAATACGCGCCGCCAATACTCGTCCACGTCCTCCAGCATCATGTCGATCCACCCGAGCTTGACCGCCCCCGGCGTCGCGAGGCCCGGGGTGAGGAGGACGTCGCACCGTTGGTGGAAGGCCGCCATCTGGCGCCCGAGCCGGTGGGCGGCTTGGGTGGCGCGGATGTAGTCCGGCGCGGCGATGTGCTCGCCGCGCGCCGCCGTGTCGAAGGTGACGTTCTCCACCTCGCCGCGGCGGGGTGGCCGGCCCGCCGTCGGATGGGTCCGGACGTTGACCGCGGAGTTGGCGGCGGCGATCGTCAGGAACGTCGGGACCACCGCGTCGCGGTCGATCTCGGGATCCGCCTCGGCCACGTCGTGGCCGAGCTCCTGGCAGAGGGCGGCGGTCTCCCGCACGAGCGCCACGCACGCGGGATCGATGGGCGTGCCGTTCGGCGACCGGACCGTCCAGGCGATCCGGAGGCGGCCCGCCGGCGCGCCTACCTCGGTGAGGAACGGGCGGGCGGGGGCGGGCGCCGCGTACGGGTCGCCCGGGCCCGGACCCGCGGTCGCGTCGAGGAGCGCCGCGCAGTCGCGCACGGTGAGCGTCACCGCGTGCTCGGTCGAGAGCCCGCCCAGGCCCTCGCCGATGTAGGGCGCCATTGTGTTCCGCGCGCGGGTCGGCTTGAGCCCGACCAGCCCGCAGCAGGCGGCTGGCGCCCGGATCGACCCGAAGCCGTCGCTCGCATGGGCCATCGGCACGATGCGGGCGCCCGTGGCGGCGGCGGCGCCGCCGCTCGAGCCGCCGGAGATGCGGGTCGGGTCCCAGGGGTTCCGGGTGGGACCGTAGAGCTGCGGCTCGCAGGTGAGCGAGAGCCCGAGCTCGCACGTGCTGGTCCGTCCGAAGACGACCAGCCCGGCGCGCCTGAGACGCGCGACGTGCTCGCTGTCCGCCGCGGCCGGCGGCGTGTCCGCAAAGAACCGGGAGCCGCGCATCGTCCGCACGCCGGCCAGCGAGGCGCCGAGGTCCTTCACGAGGTACGGGACTCCCCGGAACGGCCCGTCGGGCAAGCCGTCCGCGATCGCCGTCCGCGCGTGGTCGTACAGTGGGAGCACGACGGCGTTGACCGTCGGGTTCCGTGCCTCGACGCGCGCGATCGCGGCGTCGAGCAGCTCGGCGGGCGTGACCTTCCGGCGGCGGACCAGGTCCGCGAGCCCGAGGGCGTCGTACGCTTCGTATTCGGCAAAGCCGGCCATCCGTGTCCTCCGTCGGCGTGGGGGCGAGGTGACGGCAAGAGTCTAGCAGGGCGTGCGTCGGGTCGATACGGCGGCGCCGGCTCGCACCGGGGAGACCAGGGGCCGCCGACGCCGTGCGTACAATGGAGCGCGGAGGCCGAGGCGCGCCGCGCGCACCGGGACATCCTTGGGCCATGCGAATCCTGGTCGTCGAGGACGAGCGGAAGGTCGCCAGCTTCATCCAGCAGGGGCTGGAAGAGGAAGGGTATGCGGTGGACGTCGCCTCCGACGGGGTGACGGCCGTGGACCTCGCCCTGAGCGGGACGCCTTACGACCTGGTCGTACTCGACGTCTTGCTCCCGAAGCGGGACGGCTTCGCCGTCCTCCGGGACCTGCGGGAGCACCGCATGACCGCGCCGGTACTCATGCTGACCGCCCGCGACCGCGTCCCCGACCGGATCGCCGGCCTCGATCTGGGGGCGGACGACTACCTCACGAAGCCGTTCGCGTTCGAGGAGTTCCTCGCGCGCATCCGCGCCCTCCTCCGGCGCGCCACCGCGCAGCGGACGCCGGTGCTCGAGCTGGCGGACCTCAGGCTGGATCCGGCGACCCGCCGGGTCACGCGAGGCGGCCGGACGATCTCGCTGACCGCGCGGGAATACGCACTCCTGGAGTATTTTCTTCGGCACGCGGGGCGGGTGCTCACGCGGCCGGTGCTCGCCGAGCACGTGTGGGGGATCGACTTCGATCCGGAGAGCAACGTGATCGACGTCTACGTCGGCTATCTCCGGCGGAAGATCGATCTTCCGGGCGAGCCGCGCCTGCTCCACACGACCAGAGGGACCGGCTACGTCCTGCGGGCTGAGCCGTGACTCCCTGGCCGAAGGCGCTGGGCCTCCGCGCGCGGCTGACACTCTGGTACGGGGGCGTCGTGCTCGCGGTCCTCCTCCTGTTCGGCACGCTGTCCTACGGGGTGCTGCGCTGGACGCTCCTGAGCGACGTGGACAGCACGCTCCTGGTGGTCGCGCAGGTGGTGAGGGACACGGGCTATCCCCGTGCGCCGTCGCCGGCGGACCCGGAAGCCCGGCTCCGCGCGCTGCTCGGGCCCGACTTCTTCGACAGGTTCCTCAGGCTGCTCGATCCGGAGGGAGAGACCGAGCCGGGGCTTCCGCCGATCGGATCCCGCCCGCTCCCGCTCTCGGAAGAGGCGCGGGGCAACGCGAGGCGGGGCCTCCCGACGTTCGAGACGGTCCAGGCGGAGCTCGGGGAGCCGGTGCGCCTCCTCACGATGCCGGTGATGCGCAGCGGCCGTCTGGTGAACCTGGTGCAGGTGGGCATCCCGCTCCGGCGCACCCGCGAGGCGCTGGACCGCTACCTCCGGACGCTGCTGGCCCTGATCCCCCTCGGGCTCGGTCTGGCGACCGCGGGCGGCGCGCTGGTGGCCCGCCGGGCCCTCTCTCCGGTGGGCGGCATGTCCCGGACCGCGCGGCGCATCACGGCGGAGGATCTGGCCGAGCGGATCCCCGTGCGCGGGGCCGGCGACGAGCTGGACCACCTGGCCGAGACCCTCAACGCGATGCTCGTGCGGCTCGAGGCCGCGTTCGTGCACGTGCGGCGGTTCGCCGCCGACGCGGCGCACGAGCTCCGCACGCCCCTGACCGCGCTCCGGGGGGAGCTCGAGGTGGGGCTCCGGGCCGACCGCTCGCCCGACGCGTACCGGCGCGTCCTCCAGTCGGTCCTCGAGAGCGTCGAGCGGCTCGTCCGGCTCGCGGAAGACCTCCTCGTGCTCTCCCGGGCCTCCGCCGGCGCCCTGGCGCGATCGGGACCGGTGGACGTGGAGGCGCTCGCCCTGGGGGCCCTGGACGCCGGCGCCGGGCTGGCTCAGGGTCGCGGCGTGACAGTCCGCCTCGGGGCGGCGGAGCCCGCCGCCGTGTGGGGCGATGCGATGGCCCTCGAGCGGGCGCTCCTCAACCTGGTCGACAACGCCGTCCGGTACACGCCGGCCGGCGGCAAGGTCGAGATCTCGGCCCGCGCGACGGACGGGGCGGTCGAGATCGCCGTGCAGGACAGCGGGCCGGGCATCGCGCCGGCCGACGCGGAGCGCGTGTTCGAGCCGTTCGTCCGGCTGGAGGCCGCCCGGGCGACGGAGACGGAGGGCACCGGCCTCGGCCTGGCGATCGCCCGGTCCATAGTTGCAGCCCACGGGGGGACCCTGACCGTCGAGTCGACCCCCGGTGCCGGCAGCCGGTTCACGATCCGCCTGCCCCGGTCCTGAGAAGGATCTCATCCCGCTCTCATCGGTCTCTCATCTTCATGGTCCATGCTTCGAGCAGATGCGGGCGAGGCCCGGATCCGGCATGCCGCCGGCCCGGCGCGCCCGGGCACACGAGAGCCGAGAAGGAGAGAGACCGATGAGTAGCCCGATTCGCCGTCGAGGCGCGACCGTCGCGACCCTCGCCGTGCTGATAGGGGTGGCCCTGGTGGCCGCCGCCCCGAAGCTCGGCATTGGCCGCGCCAATGCCACCAAGCTGTGGACCGACGAGCCGCCGAAGGTCTCGGGCCAGACCGTGACCGCGCCGGACTGGGTGACCCTGGCCAAGGCCCTCAAGCCCGCCGTCGTGAACGTCAGCACCAAGCGAGTGGAGTCCGGGCCCTCGCTGCCGCCCGGAATGAGCCCCAACGATCCGTTCAGCCAGTTCTTCCGGCAGTTCGAGCAGCGGCCGCACGCGGTCCGGAGCCTCGGCTCCGGGTTCATCATCAACGGGGACGGCTACGTCGTCTCGAACAACCACGTCGTGGACGGCGCCAGCGAGATCCGCGTCAAGCTGTCGGACGGGCGCGAGTTCCCCGGGAAGGTGGTCGGGCGCGATTCGAAGACCGACCTCGCGCTGCTGAAGATCGAGGCCACCGGGCTGCCGACGATCCCGATGGGGGACTCCGAGGCCCTGCAGGTCGGCGAGCCGGTCATGGCGATCGGCAACCCGTTCGGGCTCGAGCAGACCGTGACGACCGGCATCGTGAGCGGGACCGGCCGCGTGATCGGCGGCGGCCCGTACGACGACTTCATCCAGACCGACGCCTCCATCAACCCCGGCAACAGCGGCGGGCCGCTCATCAACGCGCGCGGCCAGGCGATCGGGATCAACGCCGCCATCTTCAGCCAGAGCGGCGGCTCGATCGGGATCGGCTTCGCGATCCCGGTGAACCTGGCCAAGCCGGTCCTCACCCAGCTCGCCGAGGGCGGGCACGTCGTGCGCGGGTGGCTCGGGGTCAGCATCCAGCCGGTCACCCCGGCCCTGGCCAAGGGCCTGAAGCTGTCCGAGAGCACGGGGGCGCTCGTGTCCAGCGTGACCGAGGGCTCGCCCGCCGCCAAGGCCGGACTCAAGCCCGGGGACGTGATCCTGGAGTTCAACGGCCAGCGGGTGGCCCGGGCGGACCGGCTGCCCAACGCGGTGGCGACGACGCCGGTAGGGCGTGAGGTGCCGATGGCCGTGATGCGCGACGGCAAGCCCATGACGCTGACCGTCAAGGTGGGGAAGCAGGCGGAGTCCGCGGACGACCAGGCCGAGTCGAAGAAGGTTCCCGCGGCGCTCGGCCTCACCGTCGAGCCGGTGACTCCGCGGCTGGCTCACGAGATGGGTCTGCGCGACGAGCATGGTGTCGTCGTGCGCGACGTGGAGGCCGACAGCCCCGCCGCCGATGCCGGGCTCCGCGAGGGCGACGTCATCGTCGAGGTGAACCACCACGCGGTCCGCAGCGCGACCGACATGCACCGTCAGATCGATGAGCTTGCCAAGGGTACGCCGGTGCTGATGCTCGTCCACCGGGGCGACAGCAGCCTGTTCATCGCCGTCACCGCGTAGTCCTGGCGGACCGGCGCCCCGGCCGTGTCGGGGAGTCCGCGTCGCCCATGGGGGCGGCGCGGAGCCCCCGTTTGGCGGGAGTTCTCGAGCTCCTGAGGTACGATAGCCGCGGGAGATGACCCGCGTGGGGGCGAGGCAGTCCGGACCCGGTCGCGTGAGCGGAGCGCCGCGCTTCGTCAGGCCCCGCGCTCTCCGGCCGGGGGACCGCATCGCTGTCGTCGCGCCGGCCGGCCCGCTCGATCGCGAGAGCCTGGACGCCGGCCTCCGGATCCTCGACAAGCGCTACGACGTGGCCTGGGATCCGGGCCTGCTGAGCCGTGTACGGTACGTCGCGGGGGACGACGTGCGGCGCGGAGGGGAGATCCGGGCGGCGCTCGCGGACCCCGGGATCCGCGGCATCGTGGCCGCGCGCGGCGGCTACGGCAGCATGCGAGTCCTGTCCCACGTGTGGCCCAGCGTCAACGGCGTCCCTGAGACGTCCGGCGGGGGCAAGCCGCTCGTGGGCTTTTCAGACATCACGGCCCTCCACGGAGCCCTCCAGGCCAGCGGGCGCGTGAGCATCCACGGGCCCGTCGTCACCCAGCTGGCGACCCAGCCGGCTAGCGTCGTGGAGCGATACTTCGCCCTCCTCGAGGACGACGCGACGCCGCCCCTGGCCATCCGTGGGACATCGATGGTGGGGGGCGTCGCCGAGGGGCCGCTGCTCGGAGGAAATCTCTCGGTGTTCACGCGCTTGCTCGGCACCCCGTGGCTGCCAGATCTCACCGGGGCGGTGCTGCTTCTCGAGGACGTGGGGGAGCGACCGTACCGCATCGACCGGATGTGGACCCATCTCCGACTGGCGGGGGTGTTCGAGCGCGCGGTCGGGCTCGCGCTCGGCGACTTCACGGATTGCGAGGATCCGGCTGGCGAGTTCACCCTTCGCGACGTGCTCGAGAGTCTCGTGGCGGAGACGGGGCTCCCGTGCGTCGGGGCCCTCTCCATCGGGCACGATGCGGTCAACGTGCCGGTCGCCCTGGGCACGCGGGTACGGGTGGACGGCGGGGCCGGCGTCCTCTCTTTCCTCGAGCCCGCCGTCGCGGAATGAGGCTCCAGCGAGCGGACAATCCGAGCGTCGTCGTCCGGCCGCCGACCCACGAGCTAGACGACATGGCCGTCCGGCGACACGGTTCTCCCGTAATCCTCGGCGACGCCCCGCGGCGTGACGTAGCCGTGATCGAGATCCGCCTGGATCATCTCGATCGACCGCTCGCGCGGCTCACCGAATCCCGCGCCGCCCGCCAGCCGTAGCTCGAGGATCTGTTCGGGCCGCTCGAGCGGGACCAGGCTGCCCACGCCGTAGTCCTTCACGACCGCATCGCTCGCGTCGAGCAGCACGCCCCGCACGGCGCCCCCGGGCTTTCCGCCGAAGAGGCCGGCCGTCCGGGTCAGCACGCCGTCGGGGAAGAGGCCGGCGTAGGCGGGCCGCCCGTCGTCGGCGAGCTTCCGGACCCGCACGACTTGGCCGAGCCCGCCGCGGTGCCGGCCGGGCCCGCCGCTGTCCGGGAGATACCGCTTCTCGACGACCAGCACCGGCGTCCGGGTCTCGAACAGCTCGACCGAGGTGTTCGCGGCGCTGGTCGGCCAGAGGAGCGCCGACTTGCCGTCGCCCTGCGCGGACGCGCCCTGGCCGCCGCCCTGGAACAGATGGTCGCTGTAGAAGCGGCCGTCCGGGCCCTGGCCGTAGAGCGTGATGGAGGCGGGGAGGCCCGTGAACGCCTGGACCTGATCCGGCACCGCGCCCGCCAGCGCCATGAAGAGGTTCGGCGCGATGTACCAGCCGGTCCGCGTCCGCACGTTCACCGACGCGGGCTTCGTGCAGTTCAGGATGCTGCCCTCGGGGGCCGTGACGCGGAAGGGCCTGTAGCACCCGGCGTTGCTGGGCACGCCGGGCGAGAGGATGCACTTCAGCGGGTACACGGTGTGGGCGGCCGTGTAGTTGTAGGTGCAGTTGGAGCCGCCGCGCGGCTGCTGGGGCGGCGCGTCCGGGAAGTCGACGTCGATCTCGTCCCCGCGCACCGTGACCGTGATCGGGTAGCGCAGCGGCGTGCCGAGGCCGTCGTTCCAGATCTCGCTCCGGTACGCGCCGTCGGGCACCCGCGCGATCGACTCCCGGATCGCGCGCTCCGAGCGGTCCTGGATCACCCGCGCCAGCGCCGCGAGGTCGTGGAGGCCGTACTCCTCCATGAAGGCCAGGAGCCGCTGGGCGCCGGTGGCGTTCGCCGAGATGAGGGCGTGGAGGTCGCCCAGGACCTGCTCGCTCTTCCTGACGTTCTCGGACAGGAGCCGGAAGAGATCCTCGTTCGGCGCACCCGCGCGGTAGAGCTTCATCGGCGGGATCTGGAAGCCCTCCTCGTAGATCTCGCGGGCGCTCAGGCTGTCTCGCGTGCCGCCGATGTCCGTCACGTGGCCGATCGTCCCGAGGATGGCCACCACGCGGCCGTCGCGGAACACCGGCGTCACGATGGCGACGTCGAACAGGTGCCCCGCGCAGATCCACGGGTCGTTGGTGATGAGGATGTCCCCGGGGGCGAGCGTCTCGGCCGGGAACCGCTCCAGGATGGCGCGGACCGCTCGCGGCAAGGTGAGGTTGAAGACCGGCATCGCCCGTGGCGAGTGGGCGAGGGAGTTGCCGCGCGGATCCAGGAGCTCGCAGGCGAAGTCCTGCGCCTCGCCGATGATCAGCGAGAAGGCCGTCCGCCAGACCGTGAGCCAGCACTCCTCGACGATGTTGATGAGGCGGCTCCACATGATCTCGAGGCCGACTGGATCTGCCTCGATCCGTGCGACCGCCCGGTCAAGGTCGAAGCCCGCCGGCACGACTGGGTCGAGTGAGGTGGTCCGGGTGATCCGGATCCGGAGGTTGCCTTGCGGATCCACCTCCAAACGATCGCCCGGGGGCACCACCGTCGTCGACTCCCGCTCCTCGACGATGGCGGGGCCCGCGAGCACCTCACCGGGCGCCAGCGCGTACCGGTCGTACACGGGCGTCTGGACGAAGCCTCCCGCCTCCGGGAAGTAGGCGGGGCGCTCGCCCTTCCGCGCGGCCCGGCTCGCCGTCACGCCGTCCTGGCCGGCGACGTCGACCGAGGGCGCGGGACCGCTCGTCAGCACGCGCCAGTTGATCGCCTGGATGACGGTGCCGGTGTAGACGTGGGTGTAGAGACGCGCGTACTCGGCGGTGAAGGCAGCCTCGATGGCGGGCAGATCGTTGCCCCCGAGCGGGCCGTCCGGAAGCGGCACGACGATGTCGTGGACCTGTCCGAGCAGGCGCATCTCGGCCCGGCGCGTCACGGTGACGTCGGCGGGCGGCAGGCCGGCCTCCGTGAGGAGCGCGCGCCCCTGGGCTTCGAGGTCGCCGAGCAGGCGATTCACCGCCTCGAGGTCCAGCTCGGCGAGCACGCCGGGAAGCGAGGTGACGAACTCGAAGCTGATGGGCGCGACGAGGAAGCCCAGCGCGGCGGCGGCTCCCGAGGCCGGCGGCACGATCACCTCGCCGATGCCGAGGATCCGGGCCACCCGCGCGGCGTGCGCCGGCCCCGCTCCGCCGAAGGCCACCATCGCGTAGCGCCGGGGGTCGCGCCCCTTCTCGACGATGTGCACGCGCGCCGCCGCCGCCATGTTCTCGCAGACGATCTCGTAGACGCCCCATGCGGTGGCGACCGGATCGAGCCCGAGCCGGCCGGCGAGCTCGCCGACCGCGGCCTCGGCCGGGAGCCGCTCGAGGCGCATGCGCCCCCCGAGGAAGAACGCGGCGTCGAGGTACCCCAGCAGCAGGTTCGCGTCGGTGACGGTCGGCTCCTTGCCCCCGAGCCCGTAGCACGCCGGGCCCGGGTCGGCGCCCGCGCTTCGCGGCCCGACCTTGAGGAGCCCCAAGGGGTCGACGTGGGCGATCGACCCGCCGCCGGCACCGATCTCGATCATGTCGATCACGGGCGCCTTGATCGGCAGCCCGCTGCCGCGCTTGAAGCGGTGGACACGGGCGGCCTCCATCGCCGGCGCGACGTCGGGCCGCCCCCCCTGGACGAGGCAGGCCTTCGCGGTCGTGCCGCCCATGTCGAAGGCGATCACGTCGTCCTGACCCACCTGTTGCCCGAAGAAGGCGGTGACCAGCGCGCCGCCCGCCGGTCCCGACTCGAGAAGGCGGATCGGGAAGCGGCGCGCGGTGGCGGGCGGCGCCATGCCGCCGGAGGACTGGATCAGGTAGAAGCGCCCGGTGAAGCCGCGGTCGGCGAGGGCCGCCTCGAGCTTCGCGAGATACCGGGCCATGAGGGGCTGGACGTAGGCGTTGGCCGCGGTCGTCGCGGTGCGCTCGTACTCCCGGAGCTCTGGCACGACCTCGGAGGAGAGCGACACGGCGAGGGCGGGGAACTCGCGCCGGACCATGTCCGCCACGGCACGCTCGTGAGCGGGATTCCGATAGGAATGGAGGAACGAGACCGCGAGCGCCTCGATCCCCGCCTCGACGAGCTGCGTGACCTCGCGGCGGGCCTGCACGAGATCGATTGGCGTGACCACGCGCCCGTCCCGGTCCATGCGCTCGTCCACCTCGCGACGGAGCGCGCGCGGCACCAGCGGGTCAGGGAAGCGCAGGAAGAGGTCGTAGATGTCGTAGCGCTGCTCGGTGCCCATCTCGAGGATGTCCCGGAACCCGCGCGTCGTCAGGAGGCCGAGGGGGCTCCCGTTCCGCTCGATGATGGCGTTGGTGACGAGGGTGGTGCCGTGCACGACGGCAGCCAGGTCGGCGAAGCGGAGGCCCGCCGTCCGCAGCAACTCCTCGAGGCCCTCGAGGGCGCCGGCCGATGGGTCCTTGGGCGTGGTGAGGCACTTGTAGAGGCGGACACGCCCGGTCTCCCCGTCGACGAGGACGAAGTCCGTGAAGGTGCCGCCGATGTCGACGCCTACCCGGTAGCGGTCACGTGGCGGAGTCATCGGTCCCTCTCTCCCGATACGGGCTCGTCGCACGCCGTCGTTTGATCGAGCCGATCGCCCGGGCGTCGTGGAGGACGCCCCGACGCGGCGGCCCATCCCGAGCTTGGCATCCCTCCCGGCATGGTGCCGCCTCTCGTCCCCGCGGGCAACAGGCCCCTATCGGAGCACCTCCGTCAGGAACTGGAGGATCCGATGGCGGATGTGGTTCCCGCCGAGGAAGGTCATACCGAGAAATGAGCCGGCGTGGGTGGACCGCACGATGACGCGGGTCGGTCGGCCGGCCGTCTGCCAGAGCAGGTCGCGGGCGCTTTCCGGCACGCAATCGTCTCGTTCCGCGTGGAAGAGGAGCACCCGGTCTGGCCCCAGCCGGCTGCCCAGGTACGCGGGGTCGATCGGCCTCACGAGAGGGGCCAGGAAGGCGCTGTACTGCGCACGGCTCCAGCCGAATCGTGCCATGACCTCCTCTCGCAGGAGCCCGGGCGGCCCGTAGCAGGTGGCGAGGATCTCGTGGGGGGACGCCCCGCCCATCACCACCACGGCCGCGGCCAGGCGTGGGTCGCTCGCCATGAGCCCGGCCGCCTGGAGCGTGCTCTCGCTGAACCCGACGACGGCAATTCGCCTCGCGTCCACGGCGGGGCGGGTCTCGGCCCAGTCGAGGAGGCGCCTCAGATCGACGACGCTCGACTCGACTCGCCTCACCATCTGCCGGAACGCCGAGCGGAACGCCTCCACGTCGAGCGCCCGGCTCAACACCCCCCAGTCCATCATCGTTTCCTCGCCGAGGACCCTCATGACGTTGACCTGGCCCCGGGCCACGAGGTCGCGGGCGACGATGGCCGGCGGGTAGGCGCTCCCTCCCCAGATTGGCAGGATCAGCACGAGCGGCACGCGCGCGCCCTCCGCGCGCTCGAAGTACCGCAGGCTGACCATGTTCTCCGGCTGCCCGTTGTCGCCCAAGGACTGGAACCGGAGCAGGCGGACGACATAGCCATCCCGCATGCCCTCGACGTGATTCGTGACGCGTGCGGGCTGACGCTCGTACGGAAAGGGGTCCACCATCGGTCGCGCGGGAGTCGCCACGACGGGGCCGCCGGGAACGTAGGCCTGCTCGATCCGGCCGGTGGCACAGCCTGCCACGCTCTGAATGGCGCAGAGGCCGAGGGCGAGTCGCACCCCGAGGCGACGCATCAGCACGGCGGCGGCGGCCACGTCGCTTCCTCCGTCGGTTGGGACGCCGCTCGGCGAGCGACGAACCGTGGAGACGCGAATCCGTCCGGGGGTCGAGGAGCCGATTCTAACCGTCGCGGCCGCCCCCGATCAAATGGGAGCGGCCGAGCGCTCCGTCGCGAGAGTCCGCCGGCCGCATGCCCTCGCTGGCCCCGGCGCCCGCTGGTGCGCCGGCGCGTCTCCGGGTAAGAATGACGGTGCGGCGCGCCGACGTCCTCGATCCCAGCCGGGGCCGCACGTGCGGCCGGAGCGTCTGGCTCGACCGGAAACCACCGGGGAGGGTGACATGAGCGACGTCACGCTGGACGAGGTGAGGGCGCGGGCGGGGGTGGCCGGTCTGGCGCTGAGCGAGGAGCAGCTGGCAGTCGTGCGGCGGCTGCTGGTCGACGCGCTGGCGCCGCTCCGTCGCCTCGACACACGCGCGGTGCGGGCGGTCGAGCCCGCCGCGACGTTCGATGCGAGTGACGATGCAAGCAGGGGAGAGGGGGTGCCATGATGCGGGCCGATGATCTTGCCTTTGCCGGCATCCGCGAGCTGGGCCGGCGCTTTCGCGCGCGGGAGCTGTCCCCGGTCGAGCTGACGACCGGCCTGCTCCGGCGCATCGAGCGTCTCGACCCGACGCTCCACGCGTTCGTGACGGTAACGTCGGACCGTGCCATGGCCGACGCGAAGGCCGCGGAGGCGGCCATCGCCCGCGGCGACGGCCGGCCGCTCCTGGGCATCCCGGTCGCGTACAAGGATCTCTACGCGACGCGCGGGATTCGGACGACGGCCGGCTCCGCGCTGCTCGAGGACTGGGTGCCTGACGACGACGCGACGTGCGTCACGCGGCTCCAGGACGCCGGGTGCGTGATGCTGGGCAAGCTCATCACGCACGAGTTCGCGTGGGGGATCCAGACGCCGGGGCACCGCTTCCCGCCCGCGCGCAACCCGTGGAGCCTCGACCACATCCCGGGCGGCTCGTCGAGCGGCTCGGGGGCAGCGCTCGCGGCGGGGCTGTGCGCCGGCGCGCTCGGCTCCGACACCGGCGGCTCGATCCGCGGGCCCGCGGCGTTCTCCGGCATCGCGGGGCTCAAGCCGACCTACGGGCGCTGCAGCCGCGCGGGCGTCGTCACGCTGTCGTGGACGCTCGACCACACCGGCCCGATGGCCCGAACCGTGGAGGACTGTGCCTTCCAGCTCCAGGCGCTGGCGGGCCACGATCCGCTCGATCCGGCCTCGAGCCGCGCCCCGGTCTCCGACTATGTCGGGCCGCTCGGGCGGTCCATCCGCGGCCTCCGGATCGGCGTGCCGTCGCGCGACTTCTTCCTGGAAGGCGCGGATCCCGAGGTTGCCGGTGCCTTCGAGGCCTCGCTGGCGACGCTCCGGAGCCTGGGCGCGGACGTGCGGGACGTGGAAATCCCTCATATCTGGGACTCGCCGTCGTTCATGGTGATCATGGCCTCGGAGGCCTTCGCCTACCACGAGCGCGATCTGCGCGAGCGCCCCGAGATGTACGGCCCACTGCTGCGTGACCGGCTGCTGCAAGGCGGGCTCTACACCGGCGCGGAGTACGTGCAGGCGATGCGGCTCCGCGAGCGGCTCCGCCGGGCGATGCTGGACGTGCTGCGGACCGTCGACCTGCTGGCGACGCCGACCGCGCCGAAGCCGGCGCCGACGTTCGCCGCGGCCTACGACACCTCGGTGGGCTTCCCGCGGAGCAACATGCCGCCCTTCAACCTGAGCGGGCTGCCGGCGCTGGCGCTGCCCTGCGGCTTCACGGGCGGCGGGCTGCCAATCTCGCTCCAGCTGGCCGGTCGGCCCTTCGACGAGGCGACGGTGCTCAGCGCCGGGCACGCGTACGAGCGGGCCACGGAGTGGCACACGCGCCGGGCGCCCTGAGACCGCGCAACCGCGTGGTGCCGGCGGCGCTCCGGGCGGGCGACCGGGAAGTCACGCTCCTCTTCGTCGACAGCGAGCCTCCATGGGTGGTCGACACGCAGCGCTCCGCATGAACGGGGAGCTCCTGCCCGGCGACGGCGCACCCGGGCTCGTGGCATCCTCTTCTTGAGGGCAGCGGCCGCGACCCCGCGTACCCGCCGGGGCGTCAGTGGCTCACGGCCGGCCTGCCCCACGGGCCGCCGCGATGCCGGCGCGACGGAGGAGGTTGACCGGGTGAGAATCGGCTCGATCGTCGTGCATTGCCACGAGTTCGACCGCACGGTGGCGTTCTGGCGAGGCGGTTCACTACGTTCCCCGAGAGCCGGCGCGGGACGTGTGGGTCGTGCTGCGCGATCCGGCCGGCAAGGGGCCCGACCTGTCGTTCCAGGCGCGGGACCGGCGTCCGGACCGGCGGAGCTGGCTCCACCTCGACCTTTACACGAGCCAGAGGGACGGTGAAGTGGAACGACTGGTTCGGCTCGGCGCCCGGAGCCATCCGTGGCGCTACGGTCCGCACGCCGACTTCGTCGTCCTGGAAGACCGGGCGGCACGCTCTTCTGCGTCGTTCAGATCGTCGCTGCGTCGTGACCGGCCTCGGGGCGCGAGGCCGGTGACGTGACGGCGCGGCCCAGCGCGCAGAACGGACCTGGTGGGTGGGGCACTGCGCCGGGACGAGTGTTCGGCACCGCCTCGCCTTTGAGGTGATCGATCCGACTGGTTGAACGACGGCCGGATCCGCGAGCCCACCGGCTGACGGAGCATGCGCATGAAGCCCCGGATCACGCGCATCACGCTTGGCGTCGACGACCTGGAGCGGGCCGTCCTCGGCCTCGAGACCCCGGGCATCGTCGGCACCGAGTTCGAGCACGGCGCCGTGGCGTTCTTCGGCCTCCAGTCCGGCCTGAAGCTCGCGCTGTGGCCGACGATGAGCATCGCCCACGACACCGGAATCGCCCCCGGCCGCCCGAGCTCGACGGAGCTCACCCTGGGTCACAACGTCTTCTCGAAGGGCGAGGTCGATGCGGTCATGGCGCAGGCCAGCGCCGCGGGCGCCGCGATCGTGAGGCCCGCGCACGACACGTCTGGGGCGGCTACGCCGGCTATTTTCAGGACCCGGACGGTCATCTGTGGGAGGTCGCTACTGCCTGCACCGCGACCGCCGCTGGCACGCCTACCAGGCTCTGCCGGCGGGTCCCAGCCTCGCCCTCCTGCTCGAAGAGGTCGACCGCGATCCCACCGGGATCTTCTGGGGGTAGCCGGACGGCGGAGACGAGCCTCCGGCCGAACGGCCGGCGGACTCGCGAGCCTGTCGGATGACACCCGCCGCGCATCAGCGCGGGGCCGGATGTCGTAGGTAGGGGTGAGACATGCAGAACCCAGACGTCACCCACACCGGGTCGACCGGACCGGCGATCTGGATGCCATTTTACTTCCTGCAGTCACTGCTCGGTGGGCACGTCGCGCGCGTGGCGGCGGCCGGGCTGATCTCGGGCGATGAGGCGGACCGCTGGTGGAGCGAGCTCGCGGGGTCCCGCCGCGAGGGCACCTTCCTGTATGGCTTCACGGCGTTCATCGTCGCCGGCTCGAAGAGCTAGACCATCAGCGCTCCCAGACGTCGAGGGCGTCGCGGAGCGCGTCTCCGAGCAGGTTGAACCCCATCACCGCCACGAAGATGGCCAGCCCCGGCATGGTCGACATCCACCAGTGGATGGGGAGGAACGTCCGCCCGCGCGCCACCATCGCCCCCCAGTCCGGGGTAGGCTCCTGGGCACCGACCCCCAGAAAGGCGAGCCCCGAGCCGAGGAGGATCACGAAGGACACGTCGAGCGTCGCCTTCACCACGATCGGGGATACCACGTTCGGCAGGATCGCGCGGGCCAGGATCACGCCGTCGCGCTGGCCGAGAGCCCGGGCGGCCTCGACGTAGGGCTCTTCCCGCCGCGAGAGGACCTCCCCGTAGACGAGCCGCGTGAACCAGGGCCACCACGTGAACGAGATGGCGAGCATCGCGCTGCCGAGGTCCGGCCGGAAGGCGGCCGTCACCGCGAGGGCGAGGGCCAGGGGCGGCACCGACAGGAAGACGTCGGTGACCCGCATGATCACCGTGCTGGCCCAGCGGCCGCTCCAGTAGCCGGCGGCGAGGCCGAGGGGCACGCCGACGCCGAGGGCGATCCCGAGCACCGCCACCACGAGGGCGAGAGACACGCGCGCGCCGAACACGGTGCGGCTCAGGATGTCGCGGCCCACCTCGTCGGTCCCGAACCAGTGGACGGGGCCGGGCGGCTGTGCGGCGCGGTCGAAGTGGACGCTCGGGCCGGCGTCCTCCGGGAAGGGCGCCAGGAGCCCGGGCGTCATGGCGCAGGCGATCAGGATGACGACGATCGCCGCCCCGGCCATCGACAGGGGATTACGGAGCAGACGGCGGACCCACCGGGCCGGCCGCCGCGCCCGGACGCCGGCGCGGACCCCGGGGAGCTCAGTTGTAGCGGATGCGGGGGTCGACATAGCCGTACAGGAGATCGACGAGCACGTTGGCGAGGACGAAGGACAGCCCCACCACGAGCGTGACGCCCACCACCGCGTTGAAGTCCTTCGCGAGGACCGCCGCCGCGCCGTAGGCTGAGAGGCCGGGCCACGAGAACACCACCTCGACGAGGAAGGCGTTCTCGATGAGCGCCCCGTAGGTCATGCCGACGAGCGTCAGCACCGACGTCAGGCCGTTCCGGAGTCCGTAGCGCCACACCAGGCGCCGCGGGGGCACGCCGTACGCCGCGTGGACGAGCATGAACGGCCGCCGCAGCACGTCGATCATGGCGGCGCGGGTGAGGCGCGCCACCTGGGCGAGCGTGGGCAGCGCGAGGGTGAGGGCGGGGAGCACCAGGTGCCGGGCCGCATCGAGGAACGCCGCCCCGTCGCCGGTCAGCGCCGCGTCGAGGAGATAGAGCCCCGTGATCGCGTGGGGCGGGCGAGCCGCCCGACCCACGATCGGGAAGAGGCCGAGCTGGTACGCGAGCCCCACCTGCAGGAGGATGCCGACCCAGAACCGCGGCAGGGCGACGCCCGGGACGGCGACAAGCCGGCTCAGATTGTCCACCCACGTGTTCGGTCGCATCGCGGACAGGATCCCGAAGGGGACCCCGAGGCACACCGCCAGCACGAGCGCGCTCGTCACCAGCTCCACGGTCGCCGGCAGGAAGTCCCGGATGTCGAGGCGGACGTCGCGATAGGTCCGGATGGACTCGCCGAAGTCGCCGCGGAGAAGCCCGGCCACGTAGTGACCGAACTGGGCGGGCAGCGACCGGTCGAGCCCGAGCTTCTCCTGGTAGGCCGCGATCTGGTCCTTCGTGGCCTCGGGGCCGAGCGCGAGGCGGACGGGGTCGCCGGGGATCACGCGCGACACCACGAAGATCAGGACCAGCAGGCCGAGAACGGTGGGGACGACTTGGATCAGGCGGCGGAGGACGAACTCGCGCATGGGCGGCAGGGGCGGCGGTCGGTGCCGCCCCCGCGCGGGCGACGCTTACTTCTTGTCGATCGTGAAGTCGTAGAACGCCACGTCGTAGCCGAGGAGCCCGACGTACCGGTAGCCCTTGACGTAGTCGCGGAAGGCGATGCGGTGGAGGGGATTGGCCACGTAGATGCTCGGGTAGTCCTGGACCACCAGCTCCTGGCTCCGCTTGTAGAACCCGAGCTGCGCGTCGCGCTCGACGGTCGCGCGGGCCTGCTCGAGCACCCGGGTGACCTCGTCGTTCTTGTACCGGCTGATCGTCCGGTAGCTGCCCCACGCGCTCGGGTGATACATCCCGTAGGTGTGGCTGTCGGGGTGCGGGTACTTGAGCGTGTCGAAGATCGACGCCACGTCGGGGTTGGTGTCGGCGTTGGCCGACGCCTGGACCATCTGGGCCCACGGCGTCTCCTTGAGGTTCAGCTTGACGCCGATGGCCGCGAAGTTCGCCTGGGCGAGGAGGCCGATCTGCCGCCCGAGCTCGTTGCCGGTCGGGAACCAGTAGTCGAAGGTGAGCTGACCGGGCTTGACGCCGGCGGCGGCGAGCTCCTTCTTGGCCTGCTCGACGTTCTGGGCGTAGGCTTGGACCTTCTCGCTGTGGCCGTAGACCCGGTTCGGCAGCGGGCCCTTCGCCTGGACCGCGCCCTTGAAGATCTGGTCGATGGCGGTCTTGTAGTCGAACGCGAGCGCGAGGGCCCGCCTGACACGAATGTCCGACAGCGGCGCTCGCTGCGTGTTCAGCTCGATGTGATAGAGCTGGGCGCTCGGCGTCTCGTCCACAACGATGCCCGGGGTCTTCTTGAGCTGCTCGAATGTCGTGGGCGTCCGCCACTGGTCGATCATGTCGGCCTGCCCACCCAGGAGGAGTGTCCGCATGGTCGCCTCCTCCTGGACGGTGCGATACGTCACGTGGGTGATTTGGCCGGGCTTCCACCCCCGCCAGTAGGGGGGAAACGCCTTCATGACGAGCGTGGTGGCGTGGTCCCACGATTCCTTCGTGTAGGGCCCCGAGCCCGCCACGCTCTCGCCGAGGTACGCCTCGCCGTAGTCTCCGGCGTCGCCGTACGGCCCCGGCTTCTTGTTGGCGAGGACCTGGTCGCGGTTCACGACGAAGAGCTGGGTCAGCGTGGACAGGAACGGCGCGTACGGCTGGCTCAGCGTGAACACCACCGTCTGCGGCCCGACGGCCCGCACCTGCTCGGCGGTCAGGATGCCGTTCCAGAGCCAGGAGAAGCCCTTCTTGAGCGCGACCATCCGCTGGAAGGAGAAGACCACGTCGTCGGCGGTCAGCTCCTTGCCGTCGTGGAAGCGGATGCCCTTCCGGATCTGGAACGTGTACGTCTTGGCGCCGTCGGTCACCCGCCAGGACTCGGCGACGTGCGGCCCCGGCTCCATCGACCCCTCGCCGACCTTCGGGTAAAGAAGGGGATCGTACATGTTGATGATCGCGTGATGCGAGCTCTCGTCGGTGTGCTTGGCCGGGTCGATCGTGGTGACGACCTGGCCCTCGATGTACGTGAAGGCGACGTCCTTCGACTGTGGGCCCTGGGCTCCGGCGAAGCCGGCCCACACGAGGGCGAGTGAGGCGACGAGGACACGGGTCAGGCGAGTGGTCACGGGGCACCTCCTACCGGCGTTGGCCGCGCATTGGCCGCGCTTCGGGTCCCTGGACGTCGGGAGTGTAGCACCGGGTCCATACGCTCGAAAAGCCCGCGTCGACGTGTGGCCCGATCGCCGCGACGACACCGGGACGCGTTCGCTCCGCGGTGTCGCCATCGCCGATCGCCCGCGGCACCGCTCGGCCGACCGGAGCCGTCACGGTGCATCCCGGCCGGCGGCGGGGCCGGTCTGCCGCTCACGCGCACCAGTCGCCGATGGTCGCGGCGAGGACGCGGGCGCAGTCGACGATCTGGCCGACCGGCGTGTAGCGGTCGGCGGACGTCTCGTCGTACTCGGCGGCAGGTCCGTAGAGGCAGCAGGGGATGCCGGCGCCGAAGAGGTGCGCCGTGTCGTTGCCCGCGTAGCTCCGTGGCACGACGGCTCCCACCGTCGGGTCGACGCCGACGATCGAGCGCACGTTCGCCCGGACCGTCTGGACCAGCGGGTGGTCGGGGGGCACCGACAGAGCCGGCATGATCTCGCGCATCGCCCGGCGCTCCGGCTTCATCGGGAACTCGATCTCGTACTGGAGGTCGGGATCCGCCCGGCGGAGCGCGTCGAGCGCCTCGCGCACGTCCCGGAGCACCGACTCGGGCGTCATGCTCGACGGGAACCGAACGTCCACGAATACCGAGCAGAAGTCCGGAACGATGTTGGGCCCGCGGAGCTCCCACTCGCGGCCGCGCCCCCCGATGATGCTGCCCACGAGGCGGAGGGGCAGATCGGGAAGGTCGGGATCCCGCTCGCCGCGGAGCTCGAGCGTCTCCAGGGCGTGGACGACCTTGGTCATCTTGCTGATCGCGTTGACGCCCCGGCTCAATCGCGAGATGTGAGCCGATCGCCCGATCACGTGAACCGCGAACTCCGCGACCCCGGTGTGCTTGGTCAGGATGTTCTCCGTCCCGTAGGGCTCGGGCACGATTGCCGCGTCGGCGCGCACGCCCGCGCGCAGGAGGTGGACGGTGCCGACGCCGCCCTGGAGCTCGCCCACGACGCACGCGACCAGCACGTCGCCCCGCAGCGGGACGCGCGCGCGCCGGGCCGCCACCGCGGCCATGACCATCGCCGCGACGCCGGCCTTCATGTTGAAAATCCCGGCCCCGTAGAACCGGTCGCCCTCGATGGTGGGCGTCCAGGGGTCGCGCACCCAGCCGCCGGGGATCGGATCGATGTCGAGGTGACCGTTGAGCATCAGGCTGCGTCCGCTGCCGGTCCCGGGGAGCCGCGCGAGCGTCTGAAAGCGACCCGGATCGACCTCCTGGAGCTCCGACTCGAACCCCTCGCGCCGGAGGAGCTCGTCCAGGAAGCGCGCGACCGGCGTCTCGTCGGTCGTGTAGCTGGGGATCCGGACCAGGTCCTTCGCGAGGTCCACGATCTCGTCGGGGACCAGCGCGGCCAGGATGCGGTCCTTCGCGGACTGGCTCATCCAACGGAGCCGGCGGCGGTGCCCGCGGCCGTCAGTCTCGGTCGCGGACCAGCGGGAGCGTCGAGCAGTGAATGCCGCCGCCGTTCTGCTGGCATTCGGTGTAGTCGATCGCGACCACCTCGACGCCGTGGTCGACGAGCCGCTGCGCGGTCGCGTCGCCGTTGTTGACGGCGAGGAGGACCTTTCCGGGCCGGAGCGCGAGACAGTTCACGACACGCGAGTTGTCGGCGTGGTGGACCTCGACCACGCGGATCTTCAGCTCGCGCAGGGCGTCGAGGAACCAGTACGGCGTGCGCTCGATGTTGATCAGCGCGAGGTCGTGGTCGACCATGACCAGCTGGCCGTCGATGTGGAGCGCGTGCCCGGCGAGCGGCAGGCGGAGGAGCCGGATGCCCTGGACGGCGAGCACTTCCTCGATCTGGCGCGCCGCCTCCTCGTTCTGGCGATAGGACAGGCCGCAGACGGCGGTCGTCTCGTTGAGGAGCGCGAAGCTGCCCCCCTCGAACAGGCCGCTGCCGTGGATCGTGCGCAGGATGGGCATCCCGAGGCCGGCGAGCGCGCGGCTGACGAAGGCCTCCTCGCCGCGCCGACCGGTGCCCGGCCGGGCGCCGACGGGACCCATGCGACAGATGATGGCCCCGCCCTGGACGACCACGCCGTTGTCGCGCGTGAACATGGCCTTCGGGTCGGTCGGGGAGCCCTCGACGGCGACGACCTCCACGCCCTCGGCGCGAAGCGCCGCGGTCATCGCGTCGTGCTCGGCCTGCATCTTCGCGAGATCGGGTGCGCGGTCCCCGCGCCAGTACCACTGGGCTTCGTCGTCGATCAGGGCCTCGATCTCCGGATCGTACCGATCGGCGGTCATGATCCGGATCTCGTCGCCCGGGCGGTGGACGAGGACCGTCCGCATTCTGCCCACGTCGTTGTAGACGCCCCAGCGCCGGCCCCAGACCCGCTCCTGCATCCCCGGGTCTTCGAAGGCGGGAAGAGAGCGGGGGGGAATCCGCTTCAGCACCTCGTGGTAGTACTGCCCCGAGCTCCTGAGACTCATCGCGGACCTCCTGGTGGGCCTTACATAGCCCGGCCGTCGGGGGCTGTCAATCGCGCGCGCCGCTCGCGCGTGCAGAGGGTCCGCCGGGCGCCGCGCTCGACGAGGCTTGGCCGCGCGGCCGCGCGCCACGATCGCGCCGGGCTGGCCGGCGGCGTGCCGCGCTCGGGCCGGAGCGATTGCTTGCCGGTCCGGCCCCGCGGTACGATCGTCGCGGCCACGGATGAGGCGTCCCGCCCCACCCAGGCGTCGCGCGACCGATCCCGTCCCCGACAAAGGAGCCGATCGTGATCCAGAACCCGATTCCCTGGCCCGATGGCAAGCGCTGTGCGGTGGCGTTCACCTTCGACATGGACGCCGAGAGCCTCATGCACCTCTACTTCCACGACACGGCGCCGAACCGGGTCGGGATGGGCGCGATGCTGCGCTACGACGCGGAGGTCGCGGTGCCGCGGCTCCTGGCGCTGCTCCGCCGCTACGGCCTGCGCCAGACCTTCTTCGTGCCGGGCTGGTGCGTGGAGCGGTACCCGCGTGCCGTCGAGGCGATCCTCGCCGACGGCCACGAGCTCGGCCACCACGGCTACATGCACGAGAAGCTGAACCAGCTCAGCCGGGACGACGAGCGGGCGGTTCTCCAGCGGGCGATCGAGGCGATCGTGAAGGCGTCGGGCCGGCGGCCCCGCGGATTCCGGGCCCCCTCGTACTCCTTCTCCAAGCACACGCTCGGCCTCCTGCTCGACGAGGGCCTCGCCTACGACGCCTCCCTGAAGGGTGACGACATCCCGTACATGCTGTCCGACGGACGGCGGACGCTGGTGGAGCTGCCCTCGGACCTCTGCCTCGACGACTGGACCCAGTACGTCTGCCTCAAGGACTTCGGCTACATGCTCCCGATTGCCTCGCCGCAGCGGGCGATGGAGGTCTTCCAGGCGGAGTTCGACGCCGCGTGGAAGTACGGCGCGCTGTGGATCGCCGTCTGGCACCCGTTCGTGTCCGGGCGCATGTCGCGGGCCGACGCGATCGCGGGGTTGATCGAGCACATGGAGAAGAAGGGCGGCGTCTGGTTCGCGACGCTCGAGGAAATCGCCGAGCACGCGCGAGCGGTGGTCGCCTCGGGCCGGTGGGCGCCGCGAGTCGAGCAGCTACCGTTCTACGAGCGTCCCCTCTCCGGCGTGGTGCTGACCGGGAGCGGCGTCATCCCCGGCTGACCGCCGGGACGCGGCCGCGGGGCTGACCTCGCCCGGTCATCACGCCCCGGCGGGCGACAGCAGCCGGGCCAGGAAGCGCCGAGTCCGCTCGTTCCTGGGGCGCGCCAGGAGCTCGGCCGGCGGCCCTTCCTCCACGACGAGACCGCCGTCCATGAACACGACGCGGTCCGCCACCTCGCGCGCGAAGGCCATCTCGTGGGTGACGACGATCATGGTCATGCCGTCCGCGGCGAGACCGCGCATCACCTTGAGCACCTCGCCGACCAGCTCGGGGTCGAGGGCCGACGTCACCTCGTCGAACAGCATGATCTCGGGCTTCATCGCCAGCGCCCGGGCGATGGCCACCCGCTGCTGCTGGCCTCCCGACAGGCGCGCGGGGTACTCGTGCGCCTTGTCGGCCAGGCCGACGCGCTCGAGCATCGCCAGGCCCACCGCTTCCGCCGCGGCCCGCGGCTGGCGCCGGACGACGAGGAGGGCCTCGATGACGTTGCCGAGGGCGGTCCGGTGAGGCCAGAGGTTGTAGGCCTGGAACACGATCCCGATCCGCTCCCGGAGACGGTTGATCTCCCGGGACGACTCGCGCACGCGCCGACCTGCCGCATCCACCCGGTACCCGATCGGCTCGCCGTCCACGTACACCAGGCCGGAGCTCGGCTCTTCGAGGAAGTTAATGCAGCGGAGCAGCGTGCTCTTCCCCGAGCCACTCGGCCCGATGACGCACAGCACCTCGCCCCGGTCGACGGCGAGGTCGATTCCCCGGAGCACCTCGGTCGCGCCGAAGGCCTTGCGAAGGCGCTCGATCCGAAGGACGGGGCCGGCGCGGGTCACGCGAGGTGCCGCGTCAGCCGGCGCTCGAGGCCGCGGCCCACGGCGACCACGAGGTCGTTCAGACCCCAGTAGAGGAGGCCGGCGACCAGCAGTGGCTCGACCGCGCTGTAGGTCTCGCCGATCGCCCGGTACGCCGCGTAGGTTAGCTCCGGTACCGTGACGACGGACAGGAGCGAGGACCACTTGATCACTCCCGTGAACTCGTTGGTCAGGGGCGGCAGCACCTGCACGGCCATGAGCGGGGCGACGATCCGTCGCATGGCCTGGCCGTAGCTCATGCCGAGCGACCGGGCGGCTTCCACGTGCCCGCGATGGACGGCGGTGATCCCGGCCCGGAAGATCTCGGCCGCGAAGGCCCCCGTATAGAGCGACAGGGCCACGACACCGGACGCCACCGCCGAGAGGCGAATCCCGTAGAGCGGCAGCGCCGCATAGAGGAAGAAGAGCTGCACCAGGAGCGGCGTGCCCCGAACGACCTCAACGTACGCTCGCGCCACGCCGCGGAGCGGCGCCCACGGGGAGAGGCGGGCGAGGGCGGTCAGCATGCCGACGGCGAGGCCGATCAGCGTGGCGACTACGGACACCGCGAGGGTCGTGACCGCTCCCTCGACGAAGCTCCCGCCGTAGCGGGCGACGATGGACCAGTCGAACTGGAGCATGTCCCGGCCGGCGTCAGCGACGCGGTCGCGTCACCGGTACGCCACGAGCCGTCGGTGAGCGAGATTCGCTCCGAAGCTCACGAGCACGATGATCAGGAGGTACAGCGCGCCCACCGTCACGTAGATCTCGATCGGGCGCAGGATCCGGCTGACCACCTGGTAGCCAACCCGCGTCAGCTCGACCAGGGCCAGGGCGGAGACGAGGGACGAGGCCTTGATCAGCGCCGCGGCCTCGTTCGCGAGCGCGGGAAGGACGTTGGCCACGACCTGGGGCAGCACGATGCGCCGGGCAGACTGGAGCGCGCTCATGCCGAGGGCCCGGCCCGACTCCGTCTGCCCTCTCGGCAGCGCCTGGATGCCGCCGCGCAGGATCTCTGCGGTGTAGGCGCCGCCGTTCAGCCCGAGCGCGATGACGCCCGAGGCGAACGGCGAGAGATCGATGCCCAGGAGGGGCGGTAGGTAGAAGATCGCGAACAGCTGCAGCAGGAGCGGCGTCCCGCGCACGAAGTCCAGGTACAGGAACGTCGACGTCCGGAGGATCCGCGACCGCGACAGCCGGGCGAAGGCCACCGGCAGGCCGATCAGGGCCGCCAGCAGCAAGCCGAAGGCCGATACCTCGACCGTGACGAGCGCCCCCCGCAGCAGGAGCGGGAGGCTCTCGATCACGATCCGGACGTCGAAGCCCCTCATCGAGGACGCGCGGCGAGCCTCACTTCATCAGCGTCGGGACGTCGGGCAGGTCCATCGTGAAGCCGAACCACTTCTTCTGGAGCTCGGCAAACCTCCCGGCCTTCTTCAGCTTGAGCATCTGGGTGTTCAGGTACTCCAGGAGATCGGTATCCTCCTTGCGCGTGGCCCAGGCGAAGTACGTGGGATCGCCGACCTGGCCGGCGAGCTTGTACTTCCCCGGCTGCTTCTGCATGAGCACCGCGAGGTTCGGCATCCCGTTCGGCGCGGCGTCGATGCGCCCGTTGTCGATGTCGGCGTAGATCTCGGTGAAGCCGCTCGCGTACTCCTTGATCTCCTTGATGCCCTTCCCACCCTTCTTCTTGAACGCTTCGCTGAGCGCCTTCATCTGGTCGAGGTACTTCGTCGCCTGGGGCGCGCCGACCGTCTTGCCGTCCAGGTCATCCGGCTTGGTGATGGACGCGTTGTCGGCCCGGGTCACGATGCCGGTCGTCCCGAATGCCGTCGGCACCGTGAAGGCGAAGCGCTTGGCGCGCTCCTCGGTACCGAACAGGGCCGTCGCGATCATGTCGTACTTCTTGGCCTGGAGGCCGGCCAGCAGGCTGGCGAACGGTAGGTCCAGCTGGTTGATCTTGACGCCCTGGTCGACCAGGTCCTTCATCACGAGCGCCAGCATGTCGGCGTGGTAGCCGACGATCTTGCCGCCCTCGACGTACTCGAACGGGGCGTACCCCGCCTCGGTCGCGATCACGATCTCCTTCTTCTTCTTGATGTCGTCGAGGAGCCCAGCGCGGCTGTCGGGGGCGATCAGCCCGACGACGGCGAGCGCAGCGAGGAGCGCGATGACGGTCCGAGCGCGGACGCGGAGGAAGCCGGTCATGGTGTGTCTCCTTTCCCGGATGAGCGGAGCGCCGCCACGACGGCGCTCGTCGTGGTGAGGCGGGCGAAGACGTGGCCGAGACAGCGGAGCGCCGCCTCGTGTCGGGCGCGGCTGGTGGCGGCCACGCCGTCCTTGACCAGGAACACGCGGTAGTCGAGGCAGCGGGCGCGCTGGACGGTGGCGCTGACGCAGACGTCGGTGCACACCCCCACCACGACGAGCGCGTCGATTCCGAGCGACCGCAGGAGCTCGTGCAGGTCCGTTCCCTGGAACGCGTCGTAGCGGCGCTTGCTCGTGATGTGATAGTCGCGGGGCTCGACGACCAGGCCCGCGGCCAGCTCCGCCCCGGGGGAGCCCTCGAGGCAGTGGACGCGCTCGTACTCGAGCTCGATGCCGAAGTCGGACAGGTCGGCGCGGTGGCGCTCGTGGGTGAAGATGACCGGCACGCCGGCGCCGCGGGCGGCGCGGGTCAGGCGGTTGATGCGCGGGACGAGCGCGAGGCCGCCCATCGTTTCCGCCGGCGCGCCGGGCTCGAGGAAGTCGCGCTGCATGTCGACGACGAGGAGCGCGGTCCGGGGCGCGCCGAGCGGCGGCGCCGGCCGGAGGCCGGCCGGGGTCGCCACCGTGGAGCGATCGCGGGCGCGCATGAGCTCTCCTGGCCTGGCAAGCGAGCGGCGCCCGGACACCTGGGCGCCCCGAGTCGCTACTCTAGCAAGCCATCGTGGATGCGGCTACCCGCCCGTGGGCATGTGGCTCCCGCCCGGCGGAGCGGTGAGGGTCGCGGTCCATGCTGGAGCGGGTGGTCCGGCGGGCGGTGGCTTGACGTCGATCCGTGACCGGTTGACTGTCGGGGGGGACCGAGTGGCCAAGAGATCCGGCTGCCGCCAGGCGTGCCGGGCCGGTTCCGCAACGGAGCCAGGGGCGCCGCCCGGGCGCCCGGAGGTAGAGCCATGAGAGCTCGAACGAGGACCGCGACGCTTCTCCGGTTCGCGATCGCCCTCGGAGCGGCCCTGACGGCCGGCGCGGTGACCGCGCAGGCGCCGGGGCCGAAGGCCGCCATCGAGGCGGCCAACGCGAAGTTCTCGGCTGACTTCGCGAAGGGCGACGCCACCGCGGTGGCGTCACACTACACGACGGCCGCCTGGGCCTTCCCGCCGAACGGCGAGATCACGAAGGGGCGAGAGGCGATCGCGAAGCTCTGGAAGGGCGCGATGGATTCGGGCGTCAAGAGCATCAAGCTGGTCGTGGTCGAGGCGGAGGCCCACGGCGACACCGCTCACGAGGTCGGCACCTACGCGCTGACGGGCGAGGGGGGGAAGGCGCTCGACAACGGCAAGTACGTCGTCGTGTGGAAGCGCGAAAGCGGGCAGTGGAAGATTCACCGGGACATCTGGAACACCAGCATGCCCGCGCCGAAGTGACGCGGGCGGCCTCGGAGGAAGAGTCACGCACGACGCCGGGGCGGCTCCGCCGTCCCGGCGGAGCGCGACCGACGGCTTTGCCACCGACACGCGCCGAGGATGAGGCGGAGGGGGCCCTCCGGTCCTCGGCGCGTGCCACCGTGCGGGCGACGATGACGCGCGCGGCTGACCTCCCGATGCGGGACGGGATGATCCGTCCGTGCAGGCGCTGACGAGCGGTCGCCCCATCCGCGGGATCGTGCGCGTGAGGGTCCTTCGCCGCCGGCGACGGTGGCCGTGCTGGGTCGTGCCCTTGTTGCTCTCGGGATGCATGTTCCAGCGGCTCGAGCGTGACTTGACCCAGGCGCGCGAGTACGCGGTCCTTCGGGGCTCGGTGCGCACGGAGCACCCCACCGACCTGCCGATCCTGGTTCTCGTCTATACGGGCGCCGTCGGCCGCGAGCACCTCGTCGACTACTTCGTCATGGCCGGGCCAGGGCGGTACTACTTCCTCGTGCCGGCCGGGACCTACCGCCTCGCCGCGTTCCTGGACGTCAACCGCGACTTCACCTACCAGCCCGGGATGGACCCCTCGGCGCTCCTGAGCGCCGGCGAGCCGGTGCGGCTGCTCGGCGCGACGACCCGCGACGACCTCGACATCGAGGTCCGCGACTCCAGCCGGGAGCACATCCCCTTCGCGTTCTCGTCCGCCGATGGCGAGGGCAACGGCGAAGGGTCCCGGTCCGACCTCCGCTTCGTCGGCGCGGTGACGCGCATGGACGACCCGCGCTTCTCGGACGACAACGCGCGCCGAGGCCTGTGGCAGCCGGTCGAGTTCGTCCGGCAAGTCGGCGCCGGCGTGTACTTCCTCGAGCCGTACGATCCGAAGAAGATCCCCGTGCTCTTCGTCCACGGAGCGCTTGGGCATCCTGGGAACTTCGCCGCCGTCGTCGCGGCCCTCGACCGCGGCCGCTTCCAGCCGTGGCTCGCCTACTACCCGACGGCGCCGCGCCTCGACACCACCGCGATGGCGCTTGACCGCTGGATGGAGCAGCTCTACGTCCGGTACCGCTACCGCCGCCTGGCGGTGGTCGCCCACAGCATGGGAGGGCTCGTCGTGCGCAGCTTCATCAATCGCGTCGTCGCGGCGCGAGACGGTCGCGCCGAGGGACTCTGCCTCTTCTTCAGCGTGTCGACCCCGTGGGACGGGAGCGAGCTCGCGCAGCACGCCGTGGATCTGGCGCCCGTCGTGGCGCCCTCCTGGTACGACATGGCGCCTCGAAGCCCGTTCCTCCGCTCCCTCCTCGAGCCGGAGCTGCCGCCGTCGCTTCCCTTCGACCTCCTCTACAGCTACGGGGGGAACTCGCGCCTCATGTACAGCGAGCCGAACGATGGCTCGGTCGCCGTCGCGAGCCAGCTGTTCCCGCGCGCGCGTTCGCGGGCCCGCACGGTGCGCGGCTTCAAGGAGTCACACACGTCCATCCTGGGCAACGTGGACCTCGCGGCGCAGCTGAACGAGGAGCTGGCGACGCTCGCTGCCGAATGAACCCGGCGCGAGCGGCTCGGGTTGTCGGTCCCGGAGGACGATTCGCCGCCGCGTGACGAGGCGTGCCCCATCGGTGGGCCCGACCGCGTCGAGGAGGGAGCACGGGCGCCCCAGGGAGTCCTTGACTCCGGGCGCCGGGGGGCTTGATTCTCCTCTCGGAGCCGAGCCAGGAGCGCAGCCCGTGAGGCCAATGTCGACGCTCACACCCGACCAGGTCAACTACCTGAACATCGGCCTCATGCTGCTCGCCGGGGGCCTGGCCTTCTGGCGCCCGTTCGAGCTGTTCCTGTTCGTGTACGCTGTGCTCGGTCCGGCCCACTACCTCACGGAGATCTCGTGGCTGCACGACCGGGACTACTTCACCACCGGGAAGCGCGACCATCTGTTCCTGATCGGCGCCAGCGTTCTCGTCACGCTCTGCGTCCTCAACGTCGTGCCCGGTGTGCCGCCGGCGGCGGTGACCGCGCTCACGATCCTGGCCTTCGGCGCCGCGCTCGTGTTCGCGATCGTGCGGAGCGCCGGGGGCCGCGCAGTCGGGATCGCCGGCGTGGCCATGGTCGCCATCGTCCTGGCGGACCTCCGGGCGGCCGAGTCGGTCTTCCGCATCTTTCTCCCCACCCTGATCCACGTCTCGATCTTCACCGGATGCTTCATCCTGATCGGAGCCCTGCGGGGCCGGAGCCTGTCGGGGCTGCTCTCGCTGCTGGTGTTTCTGGCCGTGCCCTTCGCCTTCCTCTACGGCCTCCCGGGGCGCGAGCACTACGCCGTGTCGGGCTACGTGCAGGCGTCCTACGGGTACCTCCAGAACGACGGCAGGTTCACCGACGGCTTCATCGGGCTGAATCACCAGCTCCTGACGATCTTCAGCTTGCACGACTTCGGACAGCCGGCGGGGGACATCCCGGGCTTCGTGCGCGGCGTGAACGCCTACCTGTATGGCCACCCCGTGGCGCTGGCGGTCATGGCGTTCATCGCGTTCGCCTACACCTACCATTATCTGAACTGGTTCTCGAAGACGTCGATCATCCAGTGGCACCGCATCCCGCGGTCGCGCTCCGTCGCGGTGATCGTGGTGTGGCTGGCCTCGGTGGCCCTGGCGGCCTACGACTACCGGCTGGGCCTGCAGTGGCTGTTCTTCCTGAGCTTCACCCACGTGGCGCTGGAGTTCCCCCTGAATCACCTGACCTTCATGGGCATCGGGCGCGAGATCTTGGGGCTTCTGCGGGGCGCAACGGCGCCCGCCGCCGCGCCCGCGCTGGGCCGGTCGGCGAAGAGGGTCCGACCTCCACCGCGCCGATCGTAGGCGTCCTCGGGAGTGTCCGCTCGAAAGGGCTGTCGCCGGTGCGCCGGCGCCGCGCCGGACCCGAGACGCGATGTCGATCCGCCGGATCCCTGCGACATCCTGTCCGTCACCTAGAGGCCCCGGCGTCACGGAGCCAACGGCTGCCTGGCCGCCGCGTACGGGGCCGCCGGCCGCCGCGAATCGCGGCGCGGACGGACCTTGACGACGCCTCCCCCATTGAGGAGGATGCGCTTGTAGGCGGCGGAAGCCTCGACGTGATTGCGCGCCGTGGCGCGGGGGCGCGAGGGCGGCCGTCGCTCCTGGATTGCAGCCATGCTCACGGACGTGTCGGTCGTCTGCCGCGAGGTCGGGCGTGCCCGTCGCTCGTCGACCGTGGCTCTCCTCTGGTTGCTGCTGACACCCGCGCCCGGTCTCGCCCAGCCGTTTCCCACCGCGTCGACCGCGGCGACGCTCACCGTGCTGGGTGGGTCCGTGGATCTCCAGCGCGGGGACGGCGCGAGAGCCGCCGCTGCCAGCGGGACCAGCCTCTCGGTCGGAGACCGGATCGTCACCGGGCCCGACGCCCGGGCCCTGATCACCTTTCTCGACGGCACCACGGTGACCGTCGAGCCGCGCTCCGAGATCACCGTGCGGGAGATCGACGTGGGTGGTCGCGAGCGCTCGAGCATTCAGATCCTCATCTCGGCGGGGACCGTGTGGGCCCGGATCGCCAACGTCCTCGGGGGGCGCGGGACGGTGTCGCTCGCATCCAACACCCACGCGGCGATCGCCCGCGATGGCCTCATCGGCGCTGAGTCCCGGCCCGGGGGGACCTTCGTCTGCTGGACCCGGGCGGGGACCTTGCAGGTCGTCGACTTGGCCGGCGCGTCCCAGGCGGTCCTCCAGCCGGGCCAGAAGGCGACGATTCCCGGCCGGGGGCACGCGGTGACGGAGACCTTCTCCGTCCACCGCAGCGTGGTCGAGGTGGTCGCGCGCGGCGCCGCGTGGCCGCTCGTCGTCATGCCCGACGGCGTCCGGCTCGCCGGCTTCGTGACCCCGGGGATCGAGGTGAACCAGGTGTTCGGCTCGCTGACCGCCCGCCCCGAGGCGGAGCGGTGGGTCGTCGAGGTCCCGGGCGGCCTGCCCGGCCCGTACCGTGTCCTCCTGGCCGGCGTCATGGACGGGGCCTTCTCCGTCACGGTCACCGGACACGTGCGGGGGCGGGCGGTCTACGAGCGGAAGTGGACCGGCCGCATCGCGAAGGGGCAGCGCCTGGCCGGCGGTGTGGTGCAGGACTTCGACGTGCGGCAGACCCCCCCGGCCAACGAGGCGGAGACCCTCCGCGGGATGATCTCGCCGCTCCGGCCGGACACCGGCCCGGCGCCCGGCTTCGTGCTCCTGTCGCCGCTCGAGGTTGCGGCGGCGGAAGGGCGGTAGCGGCCTACTTCGACTTCGCGATCCAGACGCCGTCCCAGTCGCTCGCCGGCGGGTGCTCGAGAAGCTCGACCGCCCGCCGCCGGTACAATGCGACGGGGCCGTCGCCGGGAGCCGCTCTCGCGAGCTCGTCGAAGAGCGCCGCGGCCTCGGCCCACCGTCGGCTCCGGTACAGGCTCACCCCGACCTCGTATCGCGCGCGGATCTCCCGCCGCTCGGGCGAGAGGCTGCCGGCCTGGCCCATCAGCTCGTAGACCGTGATCGGCTCGGCCCGCCCCTTCACGGCCACCAGATCGAGGAAGCGGTACTCGAAGGCGCTACCCGCCGTCTGGCGGGTGGTGTCCCCGATCACGATGTGCACCCCGTACTCCTTGCTCAGCCCCTCCAGCCGAGACGCGACGTTGACCGGGTCGCCGACGGCCGTGTACGCGAGCCGGTCTCGCGATCCCAGGTTCCCGACGATCATGGTTCCCGTGTTGAGCCCGATCCCCATGTCGAGCTCGCTCCAGCCGTGCGCGGCGAACGCGCGCCGGAGAGCCTCGAGCGCGGCGATCATCTCCAGCGCGGCCTCGCACGCGCGTCGCGCGTGGTCGGGCTGGGTCATGGGCGCGTTCCAGAACGCCTCGAGCCCGTCGCCGGCGTAGTGGGCAAGCACGCCGTCGTGCCGGAACACGATCGTCGTCATCTGGGTCATGTGGTCGTTCAGCAGCGCCACCAGGGTCTCGGGCGGAAGCGCGTGAGCGTGGGTCGTGAAGCTCCGGAGGTCGCTGAAGAGGACGGTCATCTCCCGGAGCTCGCCCCCGAGCCGCAGCCGGCGCGGATCGGCCAGCACCCACCGGCTGACCGACGGCGACAGGTAGTGGGCCATCGCCTCCCGGATCCGGCGCTGCTCGGCCTGCTCGAACACGACGCGGTCTACCAGCGCCACCGCGAAGGTGAGAAGGAGCGCGGCCGAGGGGAGCACCAGGTCCACGATGACACCGGCCTCCAGCACGAGGCTGGCCGCGATCAGGTACGCCCCGAAGATGCCCAGGATCAGAAGGCCCATGATCAGCGGACGCCGCCCGGCCGCGAGGAGTGCCGCGACGAGCGCGAGGGCGAAGATCACCGCGACGCCGGCGGCGGGCGGCGCGGGCACGAGGAAGCGCTGGTGCAGAAGCGTCTCGATCGCGCTGCCGAGAATCTCGACTCCCCACATCCGCCGGTCGCCCGTCGTCGGTGTGGGATGCTCGTCGACCCCCGCGGTCGTGAACCCGACGAGGACGATCTTGTCCCGTACCCAGTCGGGGTCGAAGGCGCCGTCGAGGACGTCGATGATCGGGATGATGCGGAACGGCCCGGTCCCCCCGGGCTCGGAGGGGGGCCCGAGAAAGTTGATGAGCATCGAGTCGCGCTCGGCGACCGGGATCGCGCGCCCCGCGGCGTAGACCTGGCGCCGCGCCGGGGCCGCGTCGATGACGCGCTCGCGACGCGTGTACCGGGCCACGGCGACGAGGGCGAAGCTGGGGACCTGCTCCTCGCCGGCCTGCAGCACGAGCGGCAGGCTTCGCACCACGCCGTCCCGGGCCGCCGTGACGTTCACGATGCCCTCGTCGAGGCGCGCGTCCCGGACGGTGCGGGTCGGCCGGATGAACCGCTCGAAGTCCTGCGCGATGCCCGGGCGCGGATCGAACGCGCGCGCCCCCTGCGCGATCACCGGCGTGACCACGTTGGCAGCCCGCCGGAGCGCTGCCGCTAGGTCCTCGTCCCCGGGTCGCGGGGCGTCGAAGAGCACGGCCAGGCCGACAACCCTGGGGGAGGCCGCCTGCAGGGCCTCGAGCGCCTGCGCGTAGAGCGAGCGCGGCCACATCGCGACCGGGCCGTAGCGGGGCCGGAGGCGCTGGATGCTCCGCTCGTCGACCCCGACGATCGTGGTCGCGGTCGCCGCTCGCGCCGGCCGTGCGAGCAGGAGGAGATCGACGGCGCGGGCCCGGGCGGACGCCACCGTGTCGAGAAGGAGGGCCGCGGCGACCAGGGCGGCGACCCCCAGCGCGAGGAGGCCCGTCCTGAGCAGCCGTACCCGGGGGCTCCAGCCGGGCGCCGCGCCGGACGGACGGGCGTCGGAGGCCGGCCCCGGGGGCGCGGGTGAACCGGCTGCGCTCGGCAGCGATGACACTGGTACCGGGGCTCGAGTGGACGCCACCGTTCAGATCCACTATACGCCGGGGCGACCGGCCGGCGGCGATCGCGAGGTCTGGGGATTCCTGCGGAACGAGCCCGCGCCCGCTGCCGCGCCCGCCACGGCGCGGCCGGTGACGGGGATCGGGCGCGCGCCGCGCCGGCCCTAGGCTGTGGGGCCGGCGGCATGCCACCGGGCCGTCTTACGCCGCGCCGGCCAGGTGCCGACGGACGCTACCCCTTGACCCCCGTGGTTGCGGCGCCCTGCACGTAGTAGCGCTGCAGGAGGAGGAAGAGGGCCAGCATGGGGACGGTGGCCAGCATCGAGCCCGCGAGGAGCCGCCCCCAGTAGGTGATGAACTCCGTCATGTACTTCGTCAACGCCACCTGGATCACCGTGAGCTCGAGCGACGACGTCGCGACGAGCGGCCAGAAGAAGGCGTCCCACTGACGTAGGAAGAGTAGCAGGCTGGCGGTGACGAGGGCCGGGCGCACGTTCGGCATCGTGATTCGCCAGTAGAGCGTCCAGCGAGAGGCGCCGTCGACCCGCGCGGCGTCGTACATGTCCTGCGGCAACTTCGCCATGAACTGCCGGATCAGGAAGATCGAGAAGGCGTCGGGCACCGCCGGCACGATCAGCGCCCGGTAGCTGTCGAGCCACCCCATCGAGCGGACCACCAGGTAGAGGGGCAGGACGATCACCTCGAACGGCACCATGAACGTGACGAGCACGAGCCCGAAGAGGAGCCGGCGCCCGGGGAACGAGAAGCGCGCGAAGCCGAACGCGGCCAGCGAGTTCACAAAGAGCCCGATCACCACGGTGGCCCCCGCGACGAGCACGCTGTTCCCGAGGAAGCGCGCGAAGCGGTCCTCGAGGAGGACGTCCCGGAAGTTCCGGAGGGTGGGCGGCACTGGCACGAGCGTGCGCCAGGAAAGGTTCGTCGTGTAGCGGAAGATCTCGTCGTCGGGCCGGAGGGAGGACGTGAGCGCCCAGACGAGGGGCAGGAGGGAGACCGCGGCGATCGCGAGGAGCGCCAGGTAGAGCAGGACGGCGCGCATCGGCCTGGTCGGGCCTCCGGGCCGGCGACTCATCGGTCAGTACTCGTAGTCGACGCGCAGGAACCGCACCTGCACGGCCACGAAGAGGCCGATGACCGCGAGCAGGAGGGAGGAGATCGCCGCCGCGTAGCCGAATCGCGTGTAAACGAAGGCGTTACGGTAGACCTCGAACATGAGGAGCGTGGTCGCGTCGGAGGGCCCGCCCTGGGTCATGACGTACACGGGGACGAACAGCAGGAAGTTGATCGCGGTGTCGGCCACCGTGACGAAGAGCAGGACCGGCGTGAGGAGCGGCAGCGTGATCGAGAAAAAGCGGCGCACCGGGCCGGCGCCGTCCACGATCGCCGCCTCCCGGATCGCCTCGGGTATCTCCCGGAGGCCGGCGAAGAGGATCACCATCCAGTACCCGACGCCCTTCCACGTCACCATGCCCATGACCGAGATCATGGCCTGCGACCGGCTCGTCAGGAAGGTCTGACGCGGGAGCCCGAGCGCGGCGAGAATGCCATTCAGGAGACCGGTGTCGGGCGCGTACATGAGCTTCCAGATGATCGACGCCACGACCAGCGACATCACCGCCGGGACGAAGAAGATCGAGCGGAACAAGGCGATGCCCGGCACCCGGCGGTTGACCAGGACGGCCAGTCCGAGGGCCAGCGCGACCTGCAGCGGCGTGACGACCAGGTTGAAGATCAGGGTGTTCACGATCGCCTGGCAGACGACGGGGTCGCGGACGAGCTCGGCATAGTTGGCGAGGCCGATGAAGTCGTACTCCCGGGCGAGCAGGCGGACCTCGTAGAAGGAGAGCCGGAGGCCCTCCACGATGGGGTAGAGCTTGAAGAGCCCCAGCCCCACCATGGCCGGGCCGACGAACAGATACGGCGCGGCGACGCGCGCGAGCCGGTGGTTCACGAGGGGCCGACAGTGGCCCTCACCGGTAGCGACGGAGCTGCGAGTCGATCTTGTCGACCGCTGCGTTCATCTCCTTGTCGGCGTCGCCGCCCTGCCGGACGTTGGCGAAGGCCTGGCGCAGGATGTCCTCGTACTCGCGGTATGCCGGCGTGCGCGGGCGCGGAAGCGCCGTGGTCACCATCTCTCGGTAGAAGAGCAGGTTGGGCATAACGGTGAACGTCTCCGGGAAGGCCTTGAAGGTCGACTCGCGCACCGGCATGTAGTTCATGATCTTGTAGTTCCGCTTGGCCGGCTCCAGATCCGTGTAGGCCCGCAGGAGCGCGACGGCGAGGTCGGGGCGCTTGGTGCCCGAGAACACCCCGACGTGCCACGCGCCGGTCGGCGTCACGGGCGTCTTGAACATCGGATGCGGGACCACGACCCAGTTCACGTTCGGGTACTGCGCCTTGAGGATGTTCGCCTCGTAGGACGGCGACAGGTACATCGCCAGCTGGCCCGCGTAGAAGGCGTTGGGCAGGGCCTCGCGGGGCGTGATCTTGTGCTTGTTGAAGAGGTCGCCGTACCAGCGGGCTGCGGCGATGGCGGCCGGGCTGTTCAGGTAGCCCTTCACCGACTTGCCGTCGGGGCTGATCACCTCCGCGCCCATCGACTGGAGCAGCGGCAGCAGCATGTACGGGCGGTCGTACTGCTGGAGCGCGAAGCCCCAGACCTCGGGGACGCCGTCGCCGTTCTTGTCCACCTGGACTTTCCGGGCGAGATCGACGACCTGGTCCCAGGTCAGGCGATCTTTCAGATCCGAGCCGGGAACCGGCACGCCGGCCGCCTTGAAGAGATCGACGTTCAGGTAGAGCCCGGCGCTGGTCGAGCCCATCGGGGCGGAGATCATCTTGCCCTGGTAGGTCGCGATCTCGCGCTCCGCCTTGGTGTAGTCCTCGCGATCCTCCTTGGAGAGGTACTTGTCGAGGGCGAGCAGGGCGCCCTGGTTCCCGTAGTGCGCGACCAGCGGACTGTCCACGTCGAAGACGTCGATCCCGCTGCCGGATGCCAGCGCGATCGCGACCTTCTGGAAGTACTGGTCGAACGGGATTTCGGACAGCACGACCTTCGTGTCGGGGTGGGCCTTCTCGAAGTCCGCGATCGCCGCCAGGATCGCCTGGCGCCGGGGCTCGCCACGCGCGACTGAGAGGTAGTGGAGCTCGGTCGCCGCCAGGGCAGGTGACGGCCCTTCGGTGAGTTCGGGAGAACCGGGCACGAGCCCGGCGAGGAGCAGGACGAGACTGACGATGCCGATCAGGGTAGCCCGGCGCCGCATGGCTGATCTCCTTTCACAAGCGGGTGGGTCAACCGACGGTGTCCAGGAATAGCTTCATGAAGCGCGGCTCGTCGACCTGGAGCGCCACGCGCGCGTTCGCGGGCCCCGGGGCCGGGATGAGGAACCGGCCGGTCTCCGGGTAGCCGAGGAGTGCGCCCGCCGTCAGGTCCCCCTGGAGCTCCACCGCCACGTGCATCGGGGTCAACCCCAGGATCGGCGGGTCGAGCGCGTAGGCTAGCGCCAGGGGATCGTGGAGCCAGAAGCCCTCGAGCCGCCGCACCTTCATCGCGAAGCGGAGCCATGGGCGGCTCGCGCGAGCGAGAAAGTCGTGGAGCGGTGTCCCGCCGGCGGCGAGCCGATCGAGCCCGGCGGACGTCATGAAGGTCCGCGTGGTGACGTCGAGCGGCACCAGGGTGACGGGCGCCCCGGACCCCAGCACCACGGCCGCTGCCTCGGGGTCCGCGCCGATGTTGAACTCGACCGCCGGCGTGACGAGGCCGGGCACGCGGATTGCGCCCCCCATGACCACGATCTCGTGGACGAGGGTAGCGGCGCCCGGATCGAGCAGGAGCGCTGCAGCGACGTTCGTACAGGGGCCGATGGCGACCAGCGTGATTTCACCCGGGCGGGCGCGCAGCGCTTCGACGATGAACTCGGGGGCCCGCCCCGGCGCGGCCCGCGAGGTCGGAGGCCCCAGGGGGAGGAGATCCCAGAAGCCCTCGAGCGCCTGGCGGCGCCGCTCGTCCTGTCGCGCCCGGTAGCGTCCAGGATCCCGGACGAGCGGCCGAGTCGCGCCCGCGTACACGGGCACGTCCGCGCGACCGGCGATTTCCAGCAGGCGGAGGGCATTGGGCAACCCGTCCTCGTGCGGCACGTTGCCGGCCACGATGGTCAGGCCGAGCAGCTCGCAGCCCGGATGGAGGAGCGCCAGCGCGATAGCGAGCCCGTCGTCGACGTCGGACCCCGGCGTGCCAATGCCCGGGTCCGTGTCGAGGATGATGGGTTTCGCCGTCATGTCGCGCAGTGGCTCCACATAGAGAGACGCACGGGTCCCGCGAGCCTGTCAAGGCGGCGCCGGCTATCGGCGGGCCGGTTTGACAGGGGCCGCCGCGCGCCGCATAGTGAGACCGCGGGCATGACGAAGCCGAGCACCGTCGGCGAGCTGCGGCAGAGCGGGTACGCGCCGCGCTCCGTCAAGACCGAGGTCCGCCAGAACCTCATTCGGAAGCTCGAGCGCGGCGAGCGCATCTTCCCGGGGATCCTCGGCTTCGACGAGACCGTCCTCCCCCAGCTCGAGAACGCGCTCCTCTCCGGCCAGGACCTCATCTTGCTCGGCGAGCGCGGCCAGGCCAAGAGCCGGCTGGCGCGCTCCCTCGTCGTGCTCCTCGACGACACGGTGCCGGCGCTCGCCGGCAGCGAGGTCAACGACGATCCGCTCCAGCCGATCAGCAAGGCCGGCCGCGCGCTGGTCGCCGAGCTCGGCGACCGCGCGCCCGTCGAGTGGCTGCCGCGGGAGCGCCGGTACGGGGAGAAGCTCGCCACGCCCGACATCACGATCGCCGACCTGATCGGCGAGGTGGACCCCATCAAGGTCGCCGAGGGTCGGTACCTATCCGACGAGCTGACGCTGCACTACGGGCTCCTCCCGCGGACCCACCGCGGCATCTTCGTGCTCAACGAGCTGCCCGACCTCGCCGAGCGCATCCAGGTGGGCCTCCTCAACATCATGGAGGAGCGGGACGTCCAGATCCGCGGCTACCTGGTGCGGCTGCCTCTCGATCTCCTCGTCGTGGCCTCGGCGAATCCCGAGGACTACACGAACCGCGGGCGCATCATCACGCCGCTCAAGGACCGCTTCGGCTCCCAGGTCAGGACGCACTACCCGCGGACGCTCGCCCACGAGATCGACATCGTCCAGCAGGAGGCGACCCGCTTCGCCTCGGACGGCTATCAGGTCGAGGTGCCCCCGTACATGCAGGAGATCGTCGCCGAGCTGACGCACCTCGCGCGGCGAAGCACCGAGATCAGCCAGCGAAGCGGGGTGAGCGTCCGGGTGTCGATCACGAACTACGAGAACCTCGTGTCGAACGCCCTCCGCCGCGCGGTGCGCCTCAAGGAGTCCCTGGCCGTGCCGCGCGTGTCCGACCTCGGCGCGACCTACGCGTCGACTGCCGGGAAGATCGAGCTCGAGACGACGGGCGACGGGGACGAG
>DATBGA010000047.1:0-10779 GCA_036558225.1 Candidatus Methylomirabilota bacterium
GTCGTCAAGGGCGGCGTGCCTCGGCCCGAGTCGACGGACTGCTTGGAGCGCGACGCGCTTGACAGCGTGGACAGCGGCACGTAGAGTCCCTGTGGTAGCTCCTTTAAGCGGGCCCGGCGAGGCTCGCAAGGAGAGGCGATGACGACCCGGACGCGCGCGATCACGAGGCCCTCCCTGGAAGCCAGGGGGGGCGTTGTTGTCTCCGCTCCCCGCGAATCGGCCACGGCTCCGGTCCGGCCATGACCCGGCGCGAGAAGGCCCAGGTCCTCGACGAGCCGGGAATCGACCGGGCCCTCACCCGGATCGCGCACGAGATCGTCGAGCGGGCGGGCGGCACCGAGGGGCTCGCACTGGTCGGCGTCCGGACGCGCGGCGTGTCGCTGGCCCGGCGGATCGCGGTGCGGCTGCAGGCGATCGGCGGTCACCCGGTCCCGGTGGGCGCTCTCGACATCACGCTCTACCGGGACGATCTCGCGCTCAAGGGGGAGGCTCCGGTACTGCGGGGGACGGACATCCCCTTCCCAGTCTCCGGCAAGACGATCGTGCTGGTCGATGACGTCCTCTACACCGGGCGGACCATCCGAGCGGCGCTCGACGCGATCATCGACCTCGGGCGCCCCCGCATGATCCAGCTGGCCGTTCTGGTGGACCGGGGGCACCGCGAGCTCCCGATCCGGGCGGACTACGTGGGGAAGAACCTGCCGACGGCGCGCCGCGAGGCCGTCCAGGTGCTTCTCCACGAGCACGACGGCCAAGACCGCGTGGTCATCCAGGAACCCGAGGCCTAGCCAAGGTCTAGGAGGACGCGATGGGACTGACGCGGAAGGACCTGCTGGAGATCCGGAGCCTCGAGCCCGGCGAGATCCAGACGATCCTCGACACCGCCGTCTCCATGAAGGAGATCGCCTCCCGGGAGATCAAGAAGGTCCCGGCGCTCCGCGGCAAGACGGTCATCAACCTCTTCCTCGAGCCGTCGACCCGCACCCGGACCTCCTTCGAGATCGCCGGCAAGTGGCTCTCGGCCGACGTCGTCAACGTCTCGGGGTCGTCCTCCAGCGTGGTCAAGGGAGAGACGCTGATCGACACCGCCCGGAACCTCGAGGCGATGAGTCCCGACTGCGTGGTGATCCGCCACGCGGCGTCGGGCGCGGCGCACATGCTGGCGCGGGCGCTGCGGTGCTCGGTGGTGAACGCCGGGGACGGGATGCACGAGCATCCGACGCAGGCCCTGCTCGACCTCCTGACAATCCGCGAGAAGCGCGGGCACCTGGACGGCCTGTCGGTCGCGATCGTGGGGGACATCGCCCACAGCCGCGTGGCCCGCTCCAACATCGCCGGGATGCGGAAGATGGGGATGAGCGTGACGGTCGCGGGGCCGCCGACGCTGATCCCGCCCGGGGTGGAGGAGCTCGGCGTCAAGGTGGCGCGGCGGCTCGAGGACGCGGTGCGCGACGTGGACGTGATCATGATGCTGCGGCTGCAGCACGAGCGCATGACCGCGAACTACATCCCCTCGCTCCGCGAGTACTCGCGCCTGTACGGGCTCTCGCTGGAGAAGCTGCGGGGCGCGCGCGACGACGTCCTGATCATGCACCCCGGCCCCGTCAACCGCGGCATCGAGATGGCGCCCGAGGTGGCCGACGGGCCGTACTCGGTGATCCTCGAGCAGGTGGCGAACGGCGTCGCGGTGCGGATGGCGATCCTCTACCTCCTGCTGGGCGCCAAGAGCGGGGAGGCCTGAGCCATGGACCTCCTGGTCCGGAACGGCCGCGTCGTCGATCCCGCCAACGGCCTCGACGCGCCCGGGGACGTGCTGATCCGGGCGGGCCGGGTCGCCCAGGTCGGGCCGCGGCTCGAGGCGCCGGCGGGCGTCGAGACCGTCGACGCCTGCGGGCGGGTGATCGCGCCGGGCTTCATCGACATGCACGTCCACCTCCGGGAGCCCGGCCAGGAGTACAAGGAGACGATCGCGACCGGCACGCGGGCTGCGGCGGCGGGCGGGTTCACCGCCGTCGCGTGCATGGCGAACACGCAGCCGGTGAACGACACGCGCGCGGTGACGGACTACGTCCTCGCCGAGGCGCGGACCCGGGGCGTGGTGCGCGTGTACCCGATCGGCGCGGTGACGCGCGGGCTCGCCGGGCGGGAGCTGGCGGAGCTCGGCGAGCTTGCCGAGGCCGGCTGCGTCGCCTACTCGGACGACGGGCGACCCGTGATGAACTCGGCGCTCCTCCGCCGGGCGCTCGAGTATGCCCAGGCGTTCGGGCGGCCGATCATCTCGCACGCCGAGGACGCCGCGCTCAGCGAGGGTGGCGTGATGCACGAGGGCTTCGTGTCGACGGACCTCGGGCTCCGGGGAATCCCAGCGGCCGCCGAGGAGGTCATGGTCGCGCGCGACATCGCCCTCGCCGAGCTGACGGGGACCTCCGTTCACATCGCCCACGTGTCGACCGCGGCCGCCGTGCGGCTGCTCCGGGATGCGAAGGCGCGCGGCGTCCCGGTGACCGGCGAGGTGACGCCCCACCATCTCATCCTCACGGACGAGTCGCTCCGCGCCTACGATCCCAACGCGAAGATGGCGCCGCCGCTCCGATCGAAGCTGGACGTGGAGGCGTGCCGGGAGGCGCTCGCCGAGGGGACCCTCGACGCGATCGCAACCGACCACGCGCCCCATGCGCTCACCGACAAGGAGGTGGAGCTCGACCACGCCGCCAACGGGATCGTGGGGCTCGAGACGGCGGTCGCCCTCTGCCTCACGGATCTGGTCCGGGAGCGCGCGCTCGACCTGCCGACCCTGATCGCGCGGCTGTCGGCGGGTCCGGCGCGCGTGCTCGGGCTGCCGGGCGGGAGCCTCGCTCCCGGGGCGCCCGGGGACGTGACGGTCCTGGACCTCGCGCGGGAGCACGTGATCGAGCCGGCGCGCTTCCGCTCGAAGGCGCGTAACACGCCCTTCGGCGGCCGCGCGTGCGTCGGCGCGCCCTGGCTGACCGTGGTGGGCGGCCGCGTCGTCATGCGGGACGGCGTGGTCGCGGGGGAGAACGGGTCGTGACGCGGCGGGAGCGCGCGGTCCTGGCCCTGGCCGACGGCCGGGTCTTCGAGGGCGAGGCGCTCGGCGCCCGCGGGGAGGCGGTGGGCGAGGTCGTGTTCAACACCGCCATGAGCGGCTACCAGGAGATTCTGACCGATCCATCCTACAAGGGGCAGATCGTCTGCATGACCTATCCCCACATCGGCAACACGGGGGTGAACGAGGAGGACCCGGAGTCGCGCCGGCCGTGGGCGGAGGGCTTCGTGGTCCGCGAGGCCTCGCCGGTGGCCTCGTCCTGGCGGGCGACGGCGACCCTCGACGCGTACCTCCGGGAGCACGGGATCGTGGGGATCCAGGGGATCGACACCCGCGCCCTCACCCGGCACCTCCGGGACCGCGGCGCGCAGGAGGGCGTGATCTCGACGGGGGACGTCGACGCGCGGGCGGCCGTCGCGAAAGCCAAGGCGTCGCCGGGGCTCCTCGGGCGGGACCTGGTGAAGGAGGTCACGTGCCCGGCGCCCTACGAGTGGCACGAGTCCGTGTGGCGGCTGGGCGAAGGTCATGCGCTGCCGCCGCCCGCGCGCTTCCACGTCGTGGCGTATGACTCGGGGATCAAGCGGAACATCCTCCGCCAGCTGACCGCCGAGGGCTGCCGCCTCACGGTGGTCCCGGCCTTCGCCTCGGCGGACGAGGTGCTCGCGCTGGCGCCCGACGGGCTCTTCCTGGCGAACGGCCCGGGCGACCCGGAGGGCGTGCCCTACCTCGCCGAATCGGTGCGGCGCCTGATCGAGCGCCGGCTGCCGACGTTCGGGATCTGCCTGGGCCAGCAGATCCTGGCGCTCGCGCTCGGCGCGCGCACGCTCAAGCTGCCCTTCGGGCACCACGGCGCGAACCACCCGGTGAAGGACCTCGCCACGGGGCGGGTGGAGATCACGTCGCAGAACCACGGCTTCGCCGTCGACCCGGACTCGTGCGCGGCCGCCGGGTTCGAGGTCACGCACGTCAACCTGAACGACGGCACGTGCGAGGGCCTGCGCCACCGGACGCTGCCGGTCTTCTCCGTCCAGTACCATCCGGAGGCGGCCCCCGGGCCGCACGACTCGCACTACCTGTTCCGACGGTTCGTCGAGCTCCTCACGCAGTCGAGAGGCAGGTGAGAGGATGCCACGGTATTTCATCGCCTATCGGAAGACCGAGGAGGCCGGGCAGAAGCCCGAGTGGGCCTCCTTCACGACCGAGTCCCCCGCGGCCCTCGAGGCCCATGCCATCCGCGAGCGGGTCGACAAGCGGCTCGGCCTGTTCGGCGAGCGGCTGACAGGCGCGGGCGAGGTGCAGTTCCTCGGCTCGGCGCCGCTCGTCGAGTTCCTCGTGCGACGGGAGGAGGCGCCCCCCGGCGTCTCCATCGTCTACGGCCTGCTGGAGTAGGGGGTCAGACTTTGCCGTTGGGACAGTTCCGGTTGCCCTCGATGCCAGCGAGCCGCGCGCCGTCCGCCGGCGCGAATTGTCCGGAAGGCGAAGTCTGACCCCATGCCGAAGCGGGCGGATCTCCGGAAGATCCTGCTGATCGGCTCGGGGCCGATCGTGATCGGCCAGGCGTGCGAGTTCGACTACTCGGGCACGCAGGCCTGCAAGGCCCTCCGCGAGGAGGGGTTCGAGGTCGTGCTCGTCAACTCGAACCCGGCCACGATCATGACCGACCCGGAAATGGCGGACCGGACCTACGTCGAGCCCCTCACGCCCGAGGTGCTCGAGCACATCATCGCCGCCGAGCGGCCAGACGCGCTCCTGCCGACCCTTGGCGGGCAGACCGGGTTGAACCTCGCGGTGGCGCTGGCCGAGCGCGGCGTGCTCGAGCGGTTCGGCGTGGAGCTGATCGGGGCCAAGCTCGACGCGATCCGGAAGGCCGAGGACCGCGAGCTCTTCAAGGCCGCGATGCAGCGGATCGGGCTCGAGCTCCCGCGCTCGGGCTACGCGCGCTCGATCGAGCAGGCGCGCGAGGTCGTCCGCGAGGTGGGCTACCCGGCGATCATCCGCCCGTCGTTCACGCTCGGGGGCACGGGCGGCTCGGTCGCCTGGAACCCTGACGAGCTGGAGGGGGCGATCCGCTGGGGCCTCCAGCAGAGCCCGGTCGGCCAGGTGCTGGTCGAGGAGTCGGTCATCGGGTGGAAGGAGTTCGAGCTGGAGGTCATGCGGGACCTCCGGGACAACGTCGTGATCGTCTGCTCGATCGAGAACTTCGACCCGATGGGAGTCCACACGGGCGACTCGATCACAGTGGCGCCCGCGCAGACGCTGACGGACAAGGAGTACCAGCTGATGCGCGACGCCTCGCTCGCGATCATCCGCGAGATCGGCGTCGAGACCGGTGGCTCGAACATCCAGTTCGCGGTCAACCCCGCGGACGGTCACCTGGTGGTCATCGAGATGAACCCCCGCGTCAGCCGCTCCTCGGCGCTCGCGTCCAAGGCGACCGGCTTCCCCATCGCCAGGATCGCGGCCAAGCTCGCCGCCGGGTACACGCTCGATGAGCTCCGGAACGACATCACCCGCGAGACGCCGGCCTCGTTCGAGCCGACGATCGACTACTGCGTCGTGAAGGTGCCGCGCTGGGCCTTCGAGAAGTTCCCGGAGGCCGATCAGACCTTGACGACCCAGATGAAGTCCGTCGGTGAGGTCATGGCCATCGGCCGCACCTTCAAAGAGGCGCTCCAGAAGGCGGTCCGGTCTCTCGAGCAGGACCGTGTCGGACTGGGCCTCGACCGGCCGCCGCCCGACCTCGAGGCGCTCCGCGACCGCCTGCGGGTTCCGAACGTCGATCGGCTCCTCTACCTCGCGGAGGCGATGCGCCGCGGTCTCGAGCGCGAGGAGATCGCCGGCCTGACGCGGATCGATCCCTGGTTCCTCGCCCAGATGGAAGAGCTGATCGCGTTCGAGGCGGCGTTCGATCGAGATCCCGACCTCTCGCGCGAGACCCTGCGCCGGGCCAAGCGCCTCGGCTTCTCCGATCGGCGGCTGGCGGACCTGGCCGGGCTGACCGAGGCCGAGATCCGGCAGGCGCGGCTCGCCCACGGAGTCCGCCCCACGTTCAAGATGGTGGACACCTGCGCGGCCGAGTTCGTTGCCCACACGCCCTACCTCTACTCGACCTACGAGGAGGAGGATGAGGCACCGCCGACCGCGCGGCCGAAGGTGGTGATCCTCGGGTCGGGACCCAATCGCATCGGACAGGGCATCGAGTTCGACTATGCGTGCGTGCACGCGGCCTTCGCGCTGCGCGATGCGGGCGTCGAGGCCATCATGGTCAATTGCAACCCGGAGACGGTGTCGACCGACTACGACACGTCCGACCGGCTCTACTTCGAGCCCCTGACCCTCGAGGACGTCCTCAACATCGTCGAGAGGGAGCAGCCGCGCGGCGTGATCGTCCAGTTCGGCGGCCAGACGCCGCTGAAGCTCGCGGTGCCGCTGGAGCGGGCCGGCGTCCGGATCCTGGGGACGTCCCCGGACGCGATCGACCGCGCAGAGGACCGCGAGCGCTTCGCCGACCTCCTCCGGAAGCTCGGGCTCCAACAGCCGCCCAACGGGTCGGCGCGCTCCGCCGACGAGGCAGCGCGGATCGCGGACACGCTCGGCTACCCCGTCCTGGTGCGCCCCTCCTACGTCCTCGGCGGCCGGGCGATGGAGGTCGTCTACGAGGAGACGCGGCTCCGCGAGTGGATGCGGGAGTCGGCGCACGTCTCGCCGGACCATCCTGTCCTCATCGACAAGTTCCTGGAGGACGCGCTCGAGATCGACGTCGACGCCCTCTCCGACGGCCGGGACGTCCTGATTGGCGGCGTGATGGAGCACATCGAGAAGGCCGGCATCCACTCCGGCGACTCCGCGTGCGCTCTGCCGCCCTACACGATCGGCGACGACCAGGTGGAGCGGCTCCGGGCGCAGACGCGCGCGCTCGCCCTCGAGCTCGGCGTGGTCGGCCTCCTCAACATCCAGTTCGCGATCAAGAACGACACGATCTACGTGCTCGAGGTGAACCCGCGCGCGTCGCGCACCGTGCCGTTCGTCTCGAAGGCCATCGGGGTGCCACTCGCCAAGCTCGCGACGCGCGTGGTGCTCGGGACCCGCATCGCCGAGCTCGGCGCGCGCGAGGTGTCCGACCTGCCCTACGTCTCCGTCAAGGAGGCGGTGTTCCCGTTCGTGAAGTTCCCCGGCGTCGACGTGATCCTCGGGCCCGAAATGCGCTCCACCGGCGAGGTGATGGGCATCGGGCGCGAGTTCCGCACTGCATACCTCAAGTCGCAGCTCGCCGCCGGGTCGACCTTGCCACGGACCGGCAAGGCATTTCTCTCCGTGCGGAACCGGGACAAGCGGGCGATCGTCAACATCGGCCGGAGCCTCGCCGAGATGGGCTTCACGCTCGTGGCGACGCGGGGCACCGCGAAGGTGCTCGAGCGGCACGGGCTCACGGTGGACGCCGTGCACAAGGTGGCCGAGGGCTGGCGCCCGAACATCGTCGACTTCATGAAGCAGGGCGAGATCGCGCTGGTCATCAACACGCCGGAGGACGGGCGAGCCCGGAAGGACTCGTACCTCATCCGGCGGACCGCCGTGCTCCAGAACATCCCGTACTACACGACGATGGACGGCGCCCAGGCAGCCCTCGAGGCGATCGAGGCCCAGCGGACGGGCGCGCTCGAGGCGCGGCCGCTCCAGGCGTACTACGAGAGCCTGAAGCCGTGAGCGGGGCCGGGAACGGCGGGGGGCCCCGCGCGGCGCGCGACCGCCTGATCGTCGCGCTCGACGCGGCGGATCTGGCCGCTGCCGAGGCGCTCGTCGAGCGGCTCGCCGGGGTCGTCCAGCACTTCAAGGTGGGCAGTGCCCTCTTCACCGCGGCGGGGCCGGCGGCGGTGGAGATGGTCCGGAAGCGCGGCGGGCGCGTCTTCCTCGACCTCAAGTATCACGACATCCCCGCGACGGTGGCCGGGGCCGTCGAGGCGGCCGCCCGTCTGGGCGTCGGGCTCCTCACCGTGCACGCGTCGGGCGGCGTGGCGATGCTTCGCGCGGCGGCGACGGCCGCGCGCGCCGCCGGGAAGGACCGGCCGCGGATCGTGGCGGTGACGGTCCTCACGAGCCTCGACCGGGCGGCCCTCCAGCGGGAGCTGGGCGTGCCGGTCGCCGTCGAGGGGCACGCGGTCCACCTCGCCGCCCTCGCGCGCGAGGCGGGGTGTGACGGGGTGGTGGCGTCGCCCCGCGAGGCCGCGCGCCTGCGGGCGATCCTGGGGCCGGACGCACTGATCGTCACCCCGGGCATCCGCCTGGCCGGCGGCAGCGGGGACGACCAGGCCCGAACCGCCACGCCCGCCACGGCGGTGCGGGCGGGCGCGGACTACCTGGTGGTGGGCCGGCCGATCACCGGCGCCGCCGATCCCGCCGCGGCCGCGACCGCGATCCTCGCCGAGATGGCCGCGTGAGCGAGCCCGGCCTCGCGGCGCTCGTGCGGCGGCTCCACGAGATCGGCGGCGTGCGCTTCGGCGAGTTCGTGCTCAAGTCGGGCATCACCTCGCCCTTCTACATCGACCTGCGCGTGGTGATCTCGCACCCCGAGGTGCTGGCCCATGTGGGCCAGCTCATGGCCGCCGAGGTCGCCCGCTGCCGGGTCGATCGGATCGCCGGCATCCCGTACGCGGGGCTTCCGCTCGCGGTGGCCGCGAGCCTGGCGGGCGGTGTTCCGCTCGTCTATCCCCGGCGGGAGGAGAAGGCGTACGGCACGCGGAAGCGGATCGAGGGGGCCTTCCAGGCCGGCGAGCGGGTGGTAGTGATCGACGACATCGTGACCGACGGCGCCTCCAAGCTCGAGGCGATCGAGCCGCTCGAGGCAGCGGGTCTGGTGGTGGAAGACCTGGTCGTCCTGATCGACCGCGAGCAGGGCGGCCGGGAGCGGCTCGCCCAGAAGGGCTACCGGCTCCACGCGGTGCTCACGATCTCCGCCTGCCTCGACGTGCTCGGGGCGGCCGGTCTGGTGGATCCCGCCACGCTCGAGCGGGCCCGGGCCTTCGTCCGCACCACCCGCGTCGCCTGACGCGCGGGGCCCCTCGGGGCCGATCTCGAAGATCTGCGCGTGCTCGAAGGCCTTCACGCGGGTGACGCCCGGGGGCAAGGCCTCGAGCGCCGCCTCGAGCCGGGCGCGGGCATCCTCGTGATACTGCCCGAGATAGATCACCACGTAGCGGACGTACATCGCGCGGAGCCGGGCGACGGCGGCCGGGGCAGGGAACGTGTTGAGCGTGCCGACGTCGGCGCCGTATCCGGGCGGAAAGACACCGGCGTAGCCGTTGACGAGCGGATGCCAGTGCGCGGTCGAGGCGAAGAGCCGGAGGCTCTCGAGGTGCACGGCACGAGGCTCGTACATGGGCAGCACGACGACGGCGTCCGGGCGGGGCTCTGCGGCGAGCCACCGGTCGACGGGCCCCGGATCCGGCGACACGCTCATGAGCGGGAGCGGGACCGCCAGGGTCTCCAGCGCCGCGAGGGCCGCGAGCCCGCCGAGCGCCGCGCGCCGCCAGCCCGGGCGGCGAAGTTGCCCCGCAACGGCCGCGGCGCCGTATCCCGCCAGGACCGCGAGGCCCGTCGTGACGAGGATGCCGAAGCGCCCCGGGACGCGGAGCGCGTCGAAGGCCGGGATCGCGTCGTAGATCTGGGCATAGAGCGGCCGGAGGCGGAGCGCTGGCGTGATCTCGAGCCGCGGCCCGAAGGAGGCGATCACGCCGACGAGCGTGAGACAGACGTAGTAGCCCGGGACATTCGGCCATCCCAGCCCGCGGAGCCAGCCGAGCCCCCGGATGGGGAGCGCGCCCCCCTGAACGATTCGCCGCGTCCACAAGACGAGCGCGAGCCCGAGACACGGCCCGGCGAAGTGGCGCTGCGACAGCCGGAGCGGTCCCAGGCGGACCGAGAGCCCGCCGACAAGGAGCCAGTTGGCGGCCGTGGCGACGATGATCGCGGCCAGAGCGACGTCGAGCGCGCGCGGCCACGGGCGGCCGCGCGCGCCGCCGGATCCGGGGATGGTCTCCGGCCGGTGCCACGCGCGCGCCGCGCCCCAGAGGGCGAGCGCCAGGAGAACCAGCCCCGGGAACAGAGCCGCCTCGTTGTGCCGGAATCCCTCCGTGGCCGCGCCGAGCCACCGGTTCGCTGCGGGCGCCGCCAGGTAGGACGCCGGCCGCGCCGCGTACTGCGCGACTTCGTCGAGGTTCCGGGTGAGCCCGATCTCGTCACGGATCGACCGGTACGGCAGGAAGAAGGGCAGCACGGCCAGGGCGGCCAGCGCGCCGGCTAGCGCGCCGCGGGCGATCAGGCGCCCGACGCGCGGCCGGGCGGCGGGCAGCCCGAGCCAGGCGAGGAAGACCGCCCCGGCGATCGCCGCGAAGAACGCCTGGTAGCCGGAGGACAGGGCCTGGAGCGTGAGGGCCAGGGTCACGAGCCACACGTCGCGCCACCGGCCGCCGTGGCGGGCGGCGCGGTGGAGCCCGAGCAGCAGGAGCGGCAGCCACTGGTGGCTCAGCACCTGGACGTGCCCCAGCTGGCCGAAGCGGAAGTGCGAGAACGCGTACACGATCGCCGAGACCGTGGCCGCTCCGGACGAGCCCGTGAGATGCCGCACCAGCCAGAACATCGTCAGGCCGGTCAGCGGGAAGGTGGCGAGCCAGACGAGGTTGTGAGCGAGGAGCACGCCCGCGCCCGCCAGGCGTGCCGGC
>DATBGA010000048.1:0-47279 GCA_036558225.1 Candidatus Methylomirabilota bacterium
CGACGGTGGTGACGCTGACGCGATCGGCGGGCGCCAGGCGCATTGGGTCAGTACGACCGCGGGAGGCCGAGGACGTGCTCGGCCACGTAGGCGGTGACCAGGTTCTGGTTGATCGGCGCCGTCTTGTAGAGCCGCGCCTCGCGGAACTTCCGTTCGACGTCGTACTCCTCGGCGAAGCCGTAGCCCCCGTGGCAGTCGATGCACGCGTTGGCCGCCTCCCACGCGGCCTCGGCGGCGAGGTACTTCGCCATGTTGGCCTCGGGCCCGCAGGGCTGACCGGCGTCGAAGAGCGCGGCCGCCTTGTTCCGCATGAGCTCCGCCGCCTCCACCGCCATGTGGGCCTTCGCGATCGGGAACTGCACCCCCTGGTTCGCCCCGATGGGCCGGCCGAAGACGACGCGCTGGTTCGAGTACGCCACCGCCTTCTCGACGAACCAGCGTCCGTCGCCGAGGGAGTCGGAAGCGACGAGGATCCGCTCGGCGTTCATGCCGTCGAGGATGTAGGCGAAGCCGCGGCCCTCCTCGCCGATGAGGCACTGGGCGGGAATCTCCACGTGATCGAAGAAGAGCGCGTTCGTCGAGTAGTTCATCATCAGGCGGAGCGGCCGGACCTCGAGCCCCTTGACCTGGCGGAGGTCGAAGAGGAAGACCGACAGCCCGTCCGTCTTCCGCTTCACCTGGCCGACGGGAGTCGTTCGGGCGAGGAGGAGCATCAGGTCCGACTGGAGCACACGCGAGATGAAGATCTTCTGCCCGTTCACGACGTAGTGCTCGCCCCGCCGGACCGCCGTCGTTTCGAGCTTCGTCGTGTCCGAGCCCGAGTTCGGCTCCGTCACCCCGAAGGCCTGGAGGCGAAGCTCGCCGCTCGCGATCTTCGGCAGGTAGCGCCGCTTCTGCTCGTCCGAGCCGTGCCGGAGGAGGGTCCCCATGATGTACATCTGGGCGTGGCACGCAGCGCCGTTGCCGCCGCTGGCGTTGATCGTCTCGAGGATCAGCCCGCCCTCGAGGATTCCGAGCCCGGCGCCGCCGTACTCCTGGGGGATGAGCGCCGCGAGGTACCCCGCGCGCGTCAGCTCGGTGACGAACGCCTCGGGGTAGGCGCGCTCCTGGTCGAGCTGCCGCCAGTACTCCCCGGGATAGCGCTTGCAGATCTCGGCCACGCCCGCCTTCAGGGCGCGCTGCTCGTCGGTCAGCGTCGCGTGCATGGACACCATGGCCTCGCCCTCAGCGCCCCTGGAAGCGGGGCTTCCGGCGCTCGTTGAACGCGCGCACGCCCTCGATGCGGTCCTCGGTGACGACGGTGGCGTTGTAGGCCTCGATGGCGAGCACCATTCCGGTCTCGAGGTCGGTCTCGCCTCCCCACGCGATCGCCTTCTTGGCCTGGCGCACCGCCACCGGCCCGTTCTCGGCGATCGAGGCGGCGAACTCGGCCGCCTTCGCCCGCGCCTCTCCGGGCGGCACGAGGTGGTTCACGAGGCCGGCCGCCCGCGCCTCGGCGGCGTCCACGCGCCGGCCCGTGAAGACGAGCTCCTTCGCCAGGGGGGCGCCCACGATGCGGGGCAGGAGCTGCGTGCCGCCGACGCCCGGAAAGATCCCGCGCGTGACCTCCGGCAGCGCGAACACCGCGCTCTCGCTCGCGACGATGAAGTCCGCGAGGAGGGCGAGCTCCCACCCGCCGCCGAACGCGAATCCCTCCACCGCCGCGATGACGGGCGCCGGGCACCGGAGGATGGCCATCGCCGCCTGCTCGAAGATCACGTGCTGGGCGCGCCAGGCCTCGTCCGACATGCCCTCGCGCTCCTTGAGATCGCCGCCCACGCAGAAGGCGCGGTCCCCCGAGCCGGCGAAGACGACGGCGCGCACCGCGGGGGCCGCGGCCGGGCCCCGGAAGCAGGCGAGGAGGTCCTCGCCCATGGCGGTGTTCATGGCATTCAGGACCTCGGGACGGTGGAGCAGGACGGTGAGGATGTGGCCGTCCGCCGACCGCTCGAGCTGGAGCGTGCGGAAGGCCGGCTCGGTCATGACTCGCGGCGACCCGAGGCGCGCACTGCTTTTCACCCGGGGAGCGGCCAGTCGACGGCACCCGCGGCGCGGAGCTCGCCCATCTCGACGGCGCCGAAGCCGAGCTCGCCGAGGACGTCGATGGTGTGCTCGCCCACGCGCGGCGGGGGCCGGCGCGGGGCCGGGCGCTCCTCCCCGAACCGCACCGGCAGCGCGACCGTCGTGAGGTCGGGGATGTCCGGGTGAGGCGTGGGCACGAGCATCTCGCTCGCTTTCGTCTGGGGATCCGTGACGACCTGGTCGACGGCCTGCACCGGCCCCGCGGTGACGCCCGCCTGGCGCAGGCGATCGAGGAGCGCCGCGGCCGGCCACGGGCGCGTCAGCGCCTCCAGCGCCGGGACGAGCGTGTCGCGGTGCCGCACGCGGTCAGGGTTCGTGCGGTACCGCGGGTCGGTCGCGAGGTCCGCCCGGCCCAGGGCCTCGCAGAGCCGCGCGAAGAACGCGTCGGTCGGCGCCGTGATCATGATCCAGCCGTCGGCCGTGGGAAACGCCTGGTACGGCACGATCATCGCCGCCGCCGAGCCCTGGGGGTGGGGGACTTCGCCCGTCGCCAGGTACCCCATGAGGTGGTAGGGGATCCATGCGAGCGCGGTGTCGAAGAGCGCGGCGGTGACCTCCGCGCCGACGCCGGTGCGGTCCCGCTCCCGGAGCGCCGCCAGGACGGCGAGGGCCGCCCACATCCCGGTCCCCATGTCGACCATCGACGTGCCCGCGCGCACGGGAGCCTGGCCCGGGTGGCCCGTGAGCCGCATGAAGCCGCTGTAGCCCTGCATCATGGGATCGTAGCCGGGGTGCTCGCGGAGCGGACCCCGTGTGCCGAACGCGGTCACCGAGCAGTGCACGAGGCGGGGGTTGAGCGCTCGCGCCGCGGCCGCGTCGAACCCGAGCTCCTGCGCGTTCCCGGGCCGGAAGCTCTGCACGAGCACGTCCGACCGGCGGACGAGCCGCTCGATCACCGGCCGCGCGGCGGGCGCCTTCACGTCGAGGGCGAGGCTCCGCTTGTTCCGGTTGAACGAGAGGAACACCGCGCCGTCGGGCCCCCACCGGGGCGGCGCCCAGGCGCGCGTCTCGTCCCCGCGGCCCGGTCGCTCCACCTTGACCACGTCGGCGCCCAGGTCCCCGAGGATCTGGGTGCAGTACGGGCCGGCCACGTTCTGCGTGAGGTCGAGCACGGTCAAGCCCGCGAGCGGCGTCACGGCGACCAGTATAGCCTCGCCCGCCGCCCCGGGATGCCACCGCAGTCCCGGCGCGAGCGGGCCGGGTTGACGGCGCGGGCGGGAGCCGCCACAATGCGGGCGAATGTAGATTGGTCGCCCAACCAACATTCAGGATCGACTGCCGACGTGAGCCCTCGACCGAAGGTCGCCCCCGAGCGTCGCGCGACGATCGTCCGCGCGACCATCCGCTGCCTGGCCCGCGACGGCTACGCCGCCCTCACCATGAAGCGGATCGCGGCGGAGGCCGGCGTGAGCCCGGGCATCCTCCACTACTACTTCCGCGACAAGCGCGCCATCCTCGGCCGCGCGGCCGCCACCGTCGCCGCCGATCTCGACCGCCGGGTGGCGACGGAAGCCCGCGGCGCCCGGGACGCCCGCGGCCATCTCCACGCCCTGCTCCGCGCGTGCCTCAAGGTGGCGACCGAGAGCCGGGACTTCTGGACGGTGTTCATCGAGCTCTGGGGGGAGGCGCTCCACGACCGGGAGCTCGCGCGGCTGAACCGGCGCGCCTACACCCGCGCCCGGCGGTTCCTCGCGGCGGGCGTCGCGCGGGGCACCGCGGCCGGCGCCTTCCGCAAGGTCGCGCCCGACGAGGCCGCGGCGGTGATCCTGGCCGTCGTCGACGGCCTCTCGCTCCAGCTCACCTTCGATCCCGATCTGATGCCGCTCGGCCGCGCCGTGCGCCTCGCCGAGGAGGCGCTCGCCGCCTACCTCGCGGCGGCGGGGCGGCCGGAGGCGGGGGAGGAGCGCCATGGCTGACCCGGCGCCGACCGCACGGGCCCGCTTGCTCGACTACCTCCGGACCCGCGCCGCCGGGCTCGACGCGCCGCACCTCCGGGCGCGCGTGCGGGCGGCGGCCGCCGAGCTGGAGGCGGCACTCGCGGGCCTCGACGAGCGGCAGGCGCGCCGGGGGGCGATCCCGGGCGAATGGACGGTGGCCCAGGTGGTGGACCACGTCGCCCAGTCCACCGTTCGCTCGGCGGAGGAGCTCCGCCACCTCCGCGCGGGGCGCCGGCCCCCGGGGCCGCCCGTGTACGAGGCCTTGCTCTCGGGGGCCGCGCATCGCGCGCCGTGGGCGGAGCTGGTCCAGGGCCTGCGGGACGCGTGCGCGGCGCTCGACGCGATCCTGGACCGGGCGGACGCGCCGAGCCCGCCGGACGCGGGCGCCGTCACCGCGCCCGCCATCCTCGTCACGAGCGCGCCGGAGCCGGGCGGCGCCCCGGAGATCTTCGCGGCCGAGCTCACGTGGCGCGAGTACGCGCTCGCCCAGCGACTGCACCTCCTCGACCACCGGGCACAGGTGCGGAGCCTCCGCGCCGCCCTAGCCGCCTCCGCTTGACCGGCGCTATCGGACCACGACCTCGCCCCGCATGGACTGGTGCCGCGTGCAGAAGTACGGGTAGACCCCCGGCTCGGTGAAGGTCACGCCGCCGGTCGCCCCCTTCCCGCCGAGCTGCACGTCGAACCGCCCGTCGGGACTCCCGGGCACGCCCGAGGTCACCGTGTGGGTGATGTCGTCCTGATTCGTCCAGGTGACCCGGGTGCCAGCGCGAACCTCGAACGCGCCGGGCTGGAACTGGAACACCCGGATCGCCGCGGGCGCGGTCGTCCCGTTCTGCGAGAGCGCCGGCGCGGCGACGCCGAGCGCCAGACCGAGAATCACGCCTGCTCCGATCAACCGTCGACGGGCCATGGATCTCCCCTTTCTCGTCCGCCTCGCGGACCGTTCACTCCTGCCTCACCCCTCCTCTACGGGCTAGCTCAAACACCCGGATTTTCGGCGTTGTGCGATGCTGCCTCGGGGTCCGAACGGCGTTCCAAACGTTGCGTCCTCACGGGGGCTTTGATAGGATGCCCGCGTTCTCCATCTCCGCGTCACTTTGGCGGTGGACTCGTCCTACGCGACCAGGCGGCGGGCCACTTCGTCGAGTGGGAGGTCTGTGCCCGCACAGCGCGTCGCCTGGCTCGTCCTCGTCGCCTGGGTCGTCCTCCTCCCGGATCTCGCCCGGGGCCAGGAAGGGCGTCAGCGGCTTTCCCTGGAGGCCGGAACCCCAGTCACCGTGTACGCCGATCGCATCGAGAACCTGGAGAAGGAGAAGCTCCTGCTCGCCGAGGGCAACGTCCAGATCGAGCAGGGAGACGTGCGCCTCGAGGCCGACCGGGTGGAGGTCAACACGGAGACCGGCGAGGCCGTCTTCACCGGCCGCGTGGTCCTGTTCGACGGGCGCGATCGACTGACCGGCGAGCGCATCGAGTACAACCTCCGGTCGGGCACCGGCATCGTGTACCAGGCGGAGGCCGCCGCCGAGCCGCACTTCTTCTTCGGCGGGAACAGCATGGAGCGGTTCGGCGACAAGGCCTACCGCATCGCGGGCGGGGTCTTCACCACGTGCGAGGACGAGACCCCCGCCTGGTCGGTCCGCCTGGGCAAGGCCACCGCCTACCTCGACGACTACATGTGGGCCACCAACGCGTCCTTCTGGGTCTGGAAGGCCCCGCTGGTCCCCTTCATCCCGTTCTTCGCCACGAGCCTCCGGAAGGACCGCCACAGCGGGCTGCTCACGCCGACGTTCGGGAGCAGCAGCGACAAGGGGTTCTCGGTCCGGCAGCCGATCTACATCGTGCTGTCCGACAGCCAGGACCTCACCCTCTCGCCGAGCTACTTCCAGAAGCGGGGACTCGGGCTCGGCGCGACGTACCGCTACGTCCGGCAGGAGGGCTCCCGGGGCGAGATCGACGGGTTCTACCTCCACGACGAGGAGGACTCGCCGGATCACGACCACGACCGCTGGGTGGCGAGCCTCCGTCACGAGGAGGTGATCACCCCGCGGCTGGTCCTGAAGGCGGACGTCGCCCGCGTCAGCGACGACGAGTTCCTGAGCGAGTTTGGCAACACGCTCGACGAGCGGGGCACGCAGCGTCTCGAGTCGAACGTCTCCCTCACCCAGCGCTGGGAGAAGTGGAACTTCTTCGGCCGGCTCTTCTTCTACCAGGACCTCACCACCGACGAGCCGGTGGAGCTGCAGCGCCTCCCCGAGCTCCGCCTGAACGCCTTCCAGCAGCCCCTGCCCTGGCTCCCCGGGCTCCTCTTCGAGATGGACAGCTCCTACAACAACTTCGTGCGCGACATCGGAGCCGCCGGGCAGCGTCTCGACGTGACGCCGCGCCTGTCCTACCCCTTGTCGCCGGGCGGGCTGTTCACCATCACCCCGCGGGTCGGGTTCCGCGAGACCATGTACGACACCCGGGTCGTCGGGACCAAGGTGGACCAGGGCTTCGTCGTCGAGGACACGGTCAAGGAGTTCACCGCGCGCTCGCTCTTCGAGGCGGGCGCCGACTTCGACGCGCGGGCGTACCGCGTGTTCGACGCCGGCGGGGCCCTCGGCATCGCGAAGCTCCAGCACCTGATCGAGCCGCGCGTGAGCTACAACTTCCTCGACGGCGACGACCCGAAGGACCTGCCCCAGTACGACGGCATCGACACCATCACGCCGGGCCACACCGTCACCTACTCGCTGACGAACCGCCTGAAGGCGCGCGCCGTCGGCCAGGAGGACCGCCCCGGACGCGTGTGGGAGGTGATCCGCTTCACCCTCAGCCAGACCTACACGATCGAGCCGGACGCGATCGTGACCACGGTCGTCGGCTCGCCGGTGCCGACCCCCACCACCACCCCCACCACGACCACGGCGGCGGCGCGGCGGCGCCGGCTCGCCCAGGAGCCCGAGCCCACCCCGACCACCACCATCACCACGAGCGTCACGCCGAAGCGGCTCTCCGACGTCCTCGCGGACCTGATCCTCGAGCCCGTCTTCGGCGTCCGCTTCCGGGGTACGGCGTCCTTCGACCCCTATGAGTCCAACATCACGGCTGCCACCACCGACTTGTCCTACGAGGCGGCGCGCTGGCGCGCGTCGTTCGGCACGCGCCACGCCGACGAGGGGCGGCTCGTCTACATCCAGGGAGCCATCGAGGCCAAGATCGGCGCCCGCTGGACCGTCCGGTTCTCGAGCGATTACAACATCGACACCGGCACCGTGATCGAGAACCGCCTCGAGGTCGACTTCCGCGAGCAGTGCTGGGGCGTCACGGCGGCCTTCATCGACCGGGTCGACGAGGACGAGTTCCGGATCACGATCAACCTGCTCGAACTGGGGCAATACGGCTTCGGGCGGGGCTTCACCGGCTTCCAGTGAAGATCCCCCAGTTCGACCTTACGCGGCAGTACGAGCGGATCGAGCCGGAGATCGAGGGGGCCGTCCGCCGCGTCCTGCGGAGCGGCCGCTTCATCCTCGGTCCGGAGGGCGAGGCGCTCGAGGCCGAGTGCGCCGCCTACCTGGGAGTGAGCCACGCGATCGGCCTGGGCTCGGGCTCGGACGCCATCAAGCTGATCCTGCAGGCGCTCGGGGTCGGGCCGGACACGGAGGTGGTCACCCCGGCCTTCTCCTTCGTCGCCTCCGGCACGGCGGCGCTCGAGCTCGGGGCCCGGCCGGTCTTCGTCGACATCGAGCCCGCCACCCTCGCGCTCGACCCGGATCGCGTCGCCGCCGCCATCACGCCGCGCACCCGCGTGATCCTCGCCGTCCACCTCTACGGGCTGCCCGCGGCCATGGGCCCGCTCCGGGTTCTGGCGGAGACCCACGGGGTCGCACTCATGGAGGACGCCGCCCAGGCGTTCGGCGCCATGCTCGGCGGGCGGCCGGTGGGCGGGCATGGTCGCGCGGCGGCCTTCAGCTTCTACCCCACGAAGAACCTGGCGGCCTACGGCGACGCCGGCCTGGCGACCACGACCGACGCGGCGCTCGCGGAGCGCCTGCGCCTCGCCCGGAACCACGGCCAGACGCAGAAGTACCGGCACGCGGCGCTCGGGTGGACCGCCCGGCTCGACGAGCTGCAGGCGGCCATCCTGCGGGTGAAGCTGCGCCACCTGCCGGAGTGGACCCGGGCCCGGCAGGCGGTCGCCGCGCGCTACGGCGAGGGGCTCGCCGGGCTGCCCGTCGTCCTGCCCGCCGAGCGGCCGGGCGCGACCCACGTGTTCCACCAGTACACGATCCGCACGCACCGACGGGACGCCCTCGCCGCGCACCTGGCGGCCGCCGGGATCGGGACCGCCTGTCACTACCCGCTGCCCATCCCCGCGCAGCCCCTGTTCCAGGAGCTGGGCTACGACGCCAGTCCGTTCCCGGCGGCGTGGGCTGCCGCCCGGGAGGTCCTTTCGCTACCCTGCTTCCCTGAGCTGCGGCCGGACGAGATCGACGCGGTCATCGCCGCCGTGCGGACCTTCTTCGAGGGAGACTCCTGATGCGCATCCTGATCACCGGCTTCACCGGGTTCGTCGGAAGCCACCTGGCCGACTACTTGGTCACGCGCGGCGATGTCGAGGTGTTCGGCATGCTCCGCTGGCGGAGCCGTCTGGAGAACGTCCAGCACCTCGGGAACCACGTGCGGCGGGTCGAGTGCGACCTCCGCGACGGATCCGCCGTCCGGCGGGTGCTTCGCGACGTGCGCCCGGACCGGATCTTCCATCTGGCCGCCCAGAGCTACGTGCCCACGTCGTGGCTGCTCCCCGGCGAGACCCTGGACGGCAACGTGCAGGGCCAGGTGAACCTCTTCGAGGCGCTGCGCGATCTGGACCTACCGGCGCGCGTCCACATCGCGGGATCGAGCGAGGAGTACGGGCTGGTCCTGCCCCACGAAGTCCCCCTCCGCGAGGACAGTCCGCTGCGCCCGCTCTCGCCCTACGCGGTCTCGAAGGTGACGCAGGACCTCCTGGCTTACCAGTACTGGCGGAGCTACCAGCTTCACGTGGTCCGGACCCGGGGGTTCAACCACACGGGCCCGCGCCGGGGCGAGGTCTTTGTCACCTCGAACTTCTCCCGTCAGATCGCCGAGATCGAGAAGGGCATCCGCGAGCCCGTCGTCCACGTGGGCAACCTCGAGTCGATCCGGGACTTCACCGACGTGCGCGACATGGTCCGGGCCTACTGGCTCGCCCTCGAGCGCGGCGCCGCCGGCGAGGTCTACAACATCTGCTCGGGCCGGGGGTACTCGGCGCGCCAGGTGCTCGACATCCTCCTGGACCTGGCCCACGTGAAGGTGGAGGTGCGTCCGGATCCGGCCCGGATGCGGCCGTCCGACGTCACGCTCCTCCTCGGCGACTGCTCGAAGTTCCGGAGTGCCACGGGCTGGGAGCCTACGATCCCGTTCGAGGTGACGCTCAAGGACCTCCTCGAGCACTGGCGGAAGCGCGTCTAGGCAGTGCGTGCGGTGAAGGTCCTGATCACCGGTATCGCCGGCTTCGCGGGGAGCCATCTCGCGGAGCTGGCCCTGCGCGAAGGCGCGGAGGTCGTGGGCACGGTCCTGCCGGACGCCCCCGTCGACAACCTCGCGACCCTCGGGAAGGACGTGGCGACGGTCGCCTGCGACCTGACCGAGCCCGGCGCCGCGGCGGCCGTGGTGCAGGCGACGCGCCCCGACCGCGTCTTTCACCTGGCGGGCGCGTCGGTGGTGGGCACCTCGTGGGCGCTCCGGACGGACGTCCTCCGGACGAACCTCGAGGCCACGTATCAGCTCTGCGAGGGGCTGCGCCGCCATCCGGTGCCCTGCCTCCTGGTCTCCTCCGGCGAGGTCTACGGAGACGTCCCGGAGTCCGAGCAGCCGATCTCGGAAGCCCGGCGCTGGGCCCCGAGCTCCCCCTACGCCCTGTCCAAGGCGTCCCAGGAGCTCTACGCGGGGTACTACGCGCGGGCGGAGGGACTGCGGCTGGTCATCGTGCGCGCGTTCAATCACGTCGGCCCCCGGCAGGGGCTCGGCTTCGTCTGGAGTGACGTCGCCCGGCAGATCGCCGAGATCGAGCGGGGTCGGGAGCCGGCGATCCTCGAGGTCGGGACGACGACGACGCGGCGCGACTTCACCGACGTCCGTGACATGGTACGGGCGTACTGGCTCCTGCTCGCCCGGGGCGACCTGGGGACCTACAACGCGGCCTCCGGCACGGCCACGTCCATCCAGGAGGTCATCGACGCGTTCCGCGCGCACGCCACGAAGCCGATCGAGATGCGCCAGGTCGCCCAGCGCGTGCGCCCCGTCGACGTCCCCATGCTCGTCGGGGACGCGAGTCGGCTGCGGGCGCTCACCGGGTGGACGCCGCGGATCCCGCTCGAGCAGTCCATCGAGGACGTACTGGACGACTGGCGCCGACGCATCTGACGGGCTGCCCGGTGCCGGGCGGTAGAATGAAGGGTCATGGCGGGACACCTGGCTGACCTGTACCGATACCGCGCCCTGATCGGGACCCTCGTCCTGCGAGAGCTCCGGGCGCGCTATCGGGGCTCCTTCCTCGGCTTCCTTTGGTCGTTCCTGAACCCGCTGCTCCTGATGCTCGTCTACGCCCTCGTCTTCTCCATCTACCTCCGGGTGCCGATGGAGGGGTACGCGGTCTTCCTCTTCTCCGGACTCCTCCCGTGGCTCTGGTTCTCGTCCTCGCTCGGCCACGCCGCCGGCGTGATCGTCGGCTCGGGAGCGCTGGTCAAGCGGATCCTGTTCCCGGCCGAGGTGCTGCCGCTGGTCTCCGTCCTCGCGAACCTGATCAACATGCTGCTGTCGCTTCCCCTGCTCGTCGGGTTCCTCCTGCTCTTCGGCATCCGCCTCCACGCGGTCCTGCTGTTCCTGCCGCTGCTCGTCGTCCTCCAGCTCCTCCTCACCACCGGGCTCGCGCTGGCGCTGGCCGCGCTCAACGTCCATCTCCGGGACGTGGAGCAGATCCTGACGAACGGCCTGACCCTGCTGTTCTTCCTCTCGCCGATCCTCTACCCGGTCTCCACCGTGCCGACGACGCTCCACCTGACCGACGGCCTGGCGGTGCCGCTCCGGCCCCTCTACTTCCTCAACCCGATCGCCGGCCTCGTCCAGAGCTACCAGAACATCTTCTTCTTCGGCCGCGAGCCGCACTGGATCCACCTCGGGACCGTGAGCGTCTGCGCAGTGCTCGCGCTGGTCGGCGGCTGGTGGGTGTTCGACCGTCTCCGTGACAGTCTGGCCGAGGAGATCTGAGGCCGTGAGCGGAGGGCCGGCCTCCCCGGAGGTCGCGATCTCGCTCCGGGGCGTCTCGAAGCGCTTCCGGCTCTACCGGGGGCGCCACGTGTCGACCGTGAAGGACCTCTTCGTCCGCGTCTTCGTCGGGCGCGGCGGGCCCGGCCTCTTCTCGGGGGAGGAGCTCTGGGCGCTCCGGGACCTCAGCTTCGACCTCGGCCGCGGGCGCATGGTGGGGATCATCGGCTCCAACGGCTCCGGCAAGTCCACGCTGCTGAAGGTCCTCGGGGGCATCCTCAAGCCGACGGCCGGCCAGGTCTCCGTACGAGGGCGCGTGTCGGCCCTGATCGAGCTCGGCGCCGGCTTCCACCCCGAGTTCACGGGGCGCGAGAACATCTACATCAACGGCGTGCTGCTGGGGCTCTCGCGCGCGGAGATCCGCGCGCGGTTCGACGAGATCGTCGGCTTCGCCGGCCTCGAGGCCTTCGTCGACAGCCCCGTCAAGACCTACTCGTCGGGGATGTACATGCGGCTCGGCTTCGCGATCGCGGTCACCGTGGACCCGGACGTCCTCCTGATCGACGAGGTGCTGGCCGTCGGCGACGAGGCCTTCCAGCACCGGTGCGTCGGGAAGATCCAGGAGTTCAAGGCGCGCGGCAAGACCATCGTGCTCGTCTCCCACGATCTCGGGAGCATCGAGCGCCTCTGCGACGAGGCGCTGTGGCTCGACGGCGGGCGCCTCCAGGCCCAGGGCGAGACGCGGGAGATCGTGGGCCACTACCTGGACCACGTGGCGCGCGAGGAGGCCCGTGCGCTGGGCGTGGAGCACGCGCAGGCCGAGGCCCTCGCCCGGACGGGCACCGCCACGCGCTGGGGAAGCCGGGAGGTCGAGCTGACGCGCGTCAAGCTCTCCGGCGCGGACGGCCACGAGCGGTATCTCTTCGAGACCGGCGAGCCCTGCACCGTCCACCTCGGCTTCCGCGCGCATCGCCCGGTCGAGGACCCCGTGTTCGGCGTCGGCGTCTTCCGCAAGGACGGCGTCTGCTGCTACGGGACCAACACCGGGCTGGAGGGGCTCGCGTTCGGGAAGGTCGAGGGCGACGGCACGGTCGTCATGGAGATCGAGCGGCTCGATCTGATCGAGGGCGAGTACCTGCTCGACGTCGCCGTCCACGCGCGCGACGGCCACCCCTACGACTACCACAGCCGCCTCTACGCCTTCGCGGTGCGGTCGCGGGTGCGCGACACGGGCGTCGCGCGGCTCGCCCACCGGTGGCGGGTCCAGCCCGGCGCGGGAGACAGCCCGTGACCCCGTCGGCGGCCGAGGGCCGTCCGGGATCCGATCCCGCGGGTGCGGCGACGGTGGACGCCGGCCGGCTCATGGAGGAGATCAAGGAGCGGGTGCGCGAGCGGCGCGCCTCGGGCTTCTACTCCGAGGACGAGGTCCGGCGCATCACCCAGATGGAGATCGAGCTCGCGGAGAGCGCGCCGACGTTCCAGGACGAGCTCGAGGAGCACCTGGAGCGGCTCAACGACAGCTGGGACACCGCGGCCGAGCCCGTCATCGCGTCCCACCGCGCGGGAGTCGGCGCCGTCATCGTCGCGGCCAAGAGGCTCCTGCGACGGGTCACCCGCCCGTACATCACGCTGATCCTCGCCCGCCAGGTCGAGTTCAACAGCGCGCTTCTTCACCTCCTGAACGCTTTCGTCCTGCCGGTCCGCGACGGCCTGGCCACCCTCACCCGCCGCCACGAGGACCTGTCGCTCAACCTCCAGGAGCGGCTGACGGTCGAGCACGGGGAGCGGCAGCGGAAGGAGCGCGAGGTCGCCGAGCGCCTGGCGGTCCTCACGGCCAGACTCGAGGACCTCCGGGGCGAGATGGAGCGCCTGCGCCGGCCGGCCCCGGCGATGGAGCTCGCGCCCGCGCCGGCCGTGCCGACGGGCCTCGGCGCCTTGCCCGCCGCGGCCTACGTGCGCTTCGAGGACCGCCACCGCGGGACCCGCGAGGAGATCCGCGAGCGCCAGCGCGCCTACCTCGATCTCTTCACCGGCTCGGGCCGTGTGCTCGACGTGGGATGCGGGCGCGGGGAGTTCCTCGACCTTTGCCGCGAGGCCGGGATCGAGGCCCGCGGGATCGACGTCGACCCGGCGATGGTGGCCCGGTGTCGGGAAGCCGGCCTCGCCGCCGAGCAGGCGGACGCCCTCGCCTACCTGGAGGCGGAGCCCGACGGCGGCCTCGGCGGGATCTTCTCCGCGCAGGTGATCGAGCACATCCCGCCCGAGGCGCTGATCGCGCTCGTGCGGCTCGCCCACCGGAAGCTCCGGCCGGGCGGGGTGCTGCTCTGCGAGACGCCGAATCCCGCGTGCCTCACCGTGTTCTCGGGCGCCTTCTACGTCGACCTCTCGCACGTCAAGCCCATCCATCCCGAGGCGGCGCGCTTCGTGCTGGAGGCCGCGGGGTTCCGGGACGTCGAGATCCGGTACGTCAACCCGGTGCCGCCCGACGGGAAGCTCCAGCGGCTCGAGCCCTTCTGGTACATGCGCCGCTACGAAGAGGTCTTCCTGAGCCAGATCAACGACAACTTCGAGCGTCTGAACCAGCTTCTCTGGGGGGCGCAGGACTATGCCGTGATCGGCCGGCGCCCATGAGGCGGCTCCTCCGGCGACGACGCCCCGAGCCCGTGGCGAGCGCCGAGCGAAACCCGGCCGGCCGCGGAGCCCGGCTGGCGTTCGTCGTGCCTCGCTACGGCGCCGACGTCGTGGGCGGCGCCGAGACGCTCGTCCGCGGACTCGCCGAGCACCTCGCCGCCGCGGGCAGCGCCGTCGAGGTGCTGACCACCTGCGCGCGGGACCACCTCTCGTGGAAGAACGTCCTGCCCGCCGGCGCGAGCCGCGAGGGGGGCGTCGTGGTCCGCCGGTTCCCCGTGCGGCTCCGCGACACGCGGCGGCACGCCTGGCTCCAGCAGCGGATCCTCCGGGGATCGCGGCTCCGTCCGAAGGAGGAGGCACGCTGGGTCGAGGAGTCGGTGGGGAGCACGGGGCTCTTCGACCACCTCGCCCGGAACGAGAGCGCCTACGACCTCGTGTGCTTCGCCCCGTACCTGTTCGGGACGACCCTCCGCGGCGTGCCGCTCGTCCCGGGCCGGGCCGTCCTCATCCCGTGCCTCCACGACGAGCCGTTCGCCCACCTTGGCGTCGTCCGCGACGCGTTCCAGGCCTGCCGGGGCTTCATCTTCAACTCGCCGCCCGAAGCGGCGCTCGCCGAGAAGCTCTACGGGATCGGGGACCGTCCCGCCGGCGTGGTCGGGCTCGGCTTCGACCCCGCGCCGCCGGCCGATCCGGCCGCGCTTCGCCGGCGCCACGGGCTCGAGGGCCCCCTGCTCTTCTACCTGGGCCGGAAGGAGACCGGCAAGAACGTCCCGCTCCTCATCGAGTACGCGCTCCGCTACCGCGCCCTTCGCGGATCGGACGTGACGCTCGTGCTCGCGGGCGACGGCCCGGTCACGGCGCCCCCGGGCACCCCGGGCGTCCGGGATCTCGGCTACCTCGACGCCGCGGCCAAGGCGGCCGCCTACGCGGCCGCCACCGTGGTGTGCCAGCCGTCGGTCAACGAGTCCTTCTCGATCGTCCTGATGGAGGCCTGGCTCGCGGGGACGCCGGTGCTCGTGCACGCCCGCTGCCCGGTCACCACTCACCACGTGGTCAGCGCCGGGGGCGGGCTCGCCTTCGAGGACTTCTACGAGTTCGCGGAGGCGCTGGACCTCCTCCTCGAGGACGCCGAGCGGCGGCGGCGGCTGGGCGCCCAGGGCCGGGCCTACGTCGAGGCGGTCTACAGCTGGCCCGCGGTGACCGCGCGCCTTCACGAGACCCTGGAGCGCCTCGTTGCCTGACACGCTGGCCTTCGTCGCGCCCTGGTACGGCCCGGAGATCGCGGGGGGGGCCGAGGCCGAGTGCCGCGCCACCGCGCGGGCGCTCCGGAGCCGGGGCGTCCCGGTCGAGATCCTCACGACCTGTGCCCGCGACCACGCCTCCCCCTGGGTCGACCACCATCCGGACGGGGTCACGGAGGAGGACGGCGTCGTGGTGCGCCGCTTCAAGGTCCGGCCGCGCGATCCCGAGCGGTACGGGCGGCTCCAGTGGCGCCTGACCGCCGGGGGCACGCTCACGTCCTTCGAGGAGGAGGACTTCGTCCGGGAGTCGGTGAACTCCAACGACCTCTACGCGTACCTGGGCGCCGAGCGCGAGCGCTACTGGTACGCGTTCATCCCGTACTGCTTCGGCACCACGTGGGAGGGCGCGCTGGTCGCGCCCGAGCGCTCGCTCCTGATCCCCTGCCTCCACGACGAGCCGTTCGCGCAGCTCAAGTGGACGCGCCGGGTCTTCCGCGCGATCCGCGGCGTCTGCTTCCACGTGCCGGCCGAGCGCGCGCTGGCGGAGGGTCTGGCCGGGGCCGACGCGGAGCGCTTCCACCTCGTCGGCGAGGGCGTCGACCCCCCGCCGCCCGGCGACGCCGGGCGCTTCCGCCGGACGTACCGGATCCTCGATCCCTTCATCCTCTACGCCGGCCGGAAGGCGGCGGAAAAGAACACGCCGCTCCTCGTGGAGTACTTCGCGCGCTACAAGCTCACGCATCCCCGGAGCCCGCTCAAGCTGGTGCTGATCGGCTCCGGCGGGGTCCGGATCCCGGGCCGCCTGTCCGCCGACGTCCTCGACCTCGGGTTCGTCACTCCGCAGGACAAGGCGGACGCCTACGCCGCGACGCTCGCCCTCTGCCAGCCCTCGCTCCTCGAAAGCTTCTCGCTCGTCATGATGGAGGCGTGGCTCGCCGGCGCGCCCTCGCTGGTCCACGGGCGGTGCGCCGTGACGCGCGACCACTGCCTCGCGTCGAACGGCGGCCTCTTCTTCGAGGGCTACTTCGAGTTCGTGGAGGCGCTGGAGCTTCTGGCCGGAGACGGGGCGCTCCGCCGGCGGATGGGCGAGGCCGGGCGCGCCTACGTCCTCCAAAACTACACGTGGGACCGGGTCACCGACAACTACCTGGCCGTCCTCCGCCGGGTCGGAGCCCGGCTCTCGTGACCCGTCCGCCCGTCCGCGCCGTCCACCAGCTCGTGTCGAACTTCGACGTGGGGGATGCCATTGGCAACCACGTCCGGGCGCTCCGCGGACTCCTCCGGAGCTGGGGCTACGCCTCCGACGTCTACGCGCAGTACCGCCACATGAGCCTCCTGAAGGACGCGCACTTCTACACGACGTACCGGGCGGTGTCCTCGCCGGACACGGTGGTGCTCTTCCACTTCTCGATCGGCTCGGAGGTCACGAGCTTCTTCGCGGGCCTGCCGGACCGCCGCGCCATCGTCTATCACAACATCACCCCGCCCGAGTACTTCGTCGGTGTCAACGCGCGCGTGGCCGACCGCTGCCGGCGCGGCCGCTGGGAGCTCGCGCGGCTCCGCAGCGTGACGGAGCTCGCCCTCGGGGTTTCGGAGTTCAACCGGCGGGAGCTCGAGAGCGCGGGGTTCCGGCGGACCGGCGTCCTGCCGATCCTGGTCGACTGGGAGCAGTACGCCCATCCCCCGGTCCGGGCGCTCGAGGAGGCCTACGGGCGCGGGACGAACCTCCTGTTCGTCGGCCGCCTCGCGCCGAACAAGCGCGTGGAGGACCTGATCAAGGCGTACTACTTCTACCGACGCCTCGACCCGGAGAGCCGGCTGATCGTGGTCGGCTCGGCAGTGGACACCGAGACGTACCTGGCCGGCTGCCAGAAGCTGTGCGCCGAGCTGGGCCTTCTCGACCACGTGGTGTTCGCCGGCAGCGTGTCGCAGGCCGAGCTGTGCACGTACTACCGGCTCGCGTCGGCTTACCTCTGCCTCTCCGAGCACGAGGGCTTCTGCGTCCCGCTCCTCGAGGCCATGCACTTCGACGTGCCGGTCGTCGCGTACGCGGCGGCGGGCGTTCCGGGCACCATGGGCGACGCAGGGCTCCTGGTCCAGGAGAAGGACTTCCCCGCGCTGGCGGAGCTCGTCCACCGGGTCGTCCACGACCCGGCGCTCCGTGCCGCCGTCGCGGCGGGCCAGCGCGCCCGGCTCCGGGCCTTCGACGCCGAGGCGATCGGAGCGACGCTGCGCGAGCATCTCGAGACCCTGGCCAGCATGGAGGCGCTCCGGTGACCCCCGCCGGGCCGCGGCTCCGCCTGGCCTTCGTGGTCCAGCGCTACGGCCCCGAGATCGACGGGGGAGCCGAGTACGAGTGCCGCCGCGTGGCCGAGGCCCTCGCGCCCCACCACGACGTCGAGGTGCTGACCACGTGCGCCCGCGACTATCTCACCTGGCGGAATGTCTATGCGCCGGGCGTCGAGACCCTGCACGGCGTGCGCGTTCGCCGCTTCCCGGTGGACCGGCCGCGGCGCGTGCGCGCCTTCGGGCGCTACGCGGACTGGCTCTACGCGACCCCGCACACCTTCTTCGACGAGGCCGAGTGGGTGCGGCGCCAAGGGCCGCTCTGCTTCGCGCTGGTCGAGTGGATCCGGGCCCACGCCGACGACCACGACGGCTTCCTCTTCTACACGTACCTCTACCTCCCGACGACCCTCGGCCTGCCGCTGGTGGCCCACAAGGCGGTCCTCGTGCCGACGGCCCACGACGAGCGGCCGATCTACCTCGACCTCTTCCGGAGCCTGTTCCGGATCCCGCGGGGGCTGATCTTCCAGGTGGAGGAGGAGCGGACCTTCGTCGAGGAGCGCTTCCACACGGGACACCTCCCGTCCGCGGTTATCGGCGCGGGGATCGACCCGGTCACCGACGCCGACGCCCAGCGGTTCCGTCGCCAGCACGGGATCGAGGGTCCCTACCTCCTCTACGTCGGGCGCGTCGACGTCGAGAAGGGCTGCCGGGCGCTCGTCGAGGCGTTCCTCGGCTGGCACGAGCGCGCCGCCGGGCCGGTGACGCTGGTCCTCATGGGCACGGTCGCGCTGACGCTCCCGCGCCATCACGCCGTCCGCGCGCTCGGCTTCCGGCCCGAGTCCGAGAAGCACGACGCGATCGCGGGGGCGACCGCGCTGGTCATGCCCTCGCCCCACGAGAGCTTCTCCTTCGTCATCCTGGAGGCGTGGTCGCAGGGCACGCCGGTCCTCGCGACCGCGCGCTCGCCCGTGCTCCGGGGCCACGTGGAGCGCTCGGGCGCCGGCCTCCTCTACGACCGGACGCCGGGAGACTTCGACCACACCGCCGGCGCGCTACTCGCCGACGAGACCCTCCGGAAGGCGCTCGGCGAGCGCGGCCGCGCGTACGTCGAGGCCCGCTATCGCTGGCCCGGCATCACGCTCCAGTATCTCGAGTTCGTGGAGCGGATCTTCGCCGGAGGCGCGGCGTGAGCCGGCTCAGCGGCGCATCCCGCGCCCGACGGGACCCGGCGGGATAGGTCATGGACGCGCAGGTGTTCACCGAGCACTTCGACCTCGAGGACACGCACTGGTGGTTCCGCTCGAAGCGCACCCTGATCCTCTCGCTGCTCAGGCGCTACGGCGTCCTCGCCGGCCCGGGCCTCGACGTGGGATGCGGGGCGGGCGGGACGCTGGCCGTCCTCGCGGCGCGGGGCTCGTGGGTCGGCGTGGACGCCGACCCGGCCGCGCTCGGCCTCTCGCGGCGGCGCGGGCTCGCCGGGCTCACCGGTGGCAGCGCCGAGGCGCTTCCCTTCCGCACCGGCACGTTCGCCGCCTGCCTCTGCCTGGACCTGCTCTACCACCGGAACATCGCGTCCGAGAGCGGCGCCCTCCGGGAATGCCATCGGGTCCTGCGCCCCGGCGGCCTGCTGCTCGTGACGGACTCGGCCTTCAAGTGGCTCCGCTCCGCGCACGACGAGGCGGTGCACGGCGCCCGCCGCTACACGCGGCGCGAGATGGTTGAGCACGTCCGCGCGGCGGGGTTCACGCCGGTGCTCGCCACCTATGCCTACTGCCTCGTCTTCCCGGCAGTGGCGGCCGTTCGCCTCGCGCGCCGCGGCGCCTCCGGCGGGTCCGACGTCTTCCCGGTTCCCCGCCCAATCAATGCCGCGCTCCTCGGCGTGCAGGCGGTCGAGCGGGCGCTCCTCCGACTCGGCTCGCTGCCCTTCGGCAGCTCGGTGGTCCTGGCGGCGCGGAAGGCGACGGGGTGACGGCCTCGGTCGTGCTGCCGACGTACAACGAGCGCGAGGTCATCGTGGGCGTCGTCCGCGAGATCCTCGACGCGGTGGCCGACGTCGAGGTGCTGGTGGTGGACGACGACTCGCCGGACCGCACCTGGGAGGCGGTCGACGCCGCCTTCGCCGCCGACGGACGGGCGCGCGCCCTCCGCCGCGTGGGCCGCCGCGGGCTCGCCTCGGCGATCGCCGAGGGCGTCACCGCGACGCGCGGCGACGTGGTGGTCTGGCTCGACGCCGACGGCTCGATGCCGGCCGACGTCATCCCGCGGCTTGTCGACGCGACGGCGACCGCCGACGTCGCCGTCGCGTCGCGCTACGCGGCCGGCGGGCGGGACGCTCGGGATTCCTCCGCGCGGATCCTCGCGTCACGGGCGATCAACGCCTTTGGCACCCTCTGGCTCGGCGGCCCCGTCCGGGACTGGACTTCGGGCTTCGTGGCGGCCCGCCGCTCCGCGCTCACGCGCGTGCCCATCCGCGCGGACCACGTCTACGGCGACTACTGCATCGACTTTCTCCACCGGGCGTGCCGCCACGGCCTCCGGGTGGTCGAGGTGCCCTACGCGTGCGTGGAGCGGCGCGCGGGTACGACGAAGACCAGCCCGAGCCTTCGCCGGTTCGCGTCCCTGGGAATGCGCTACGCTCAAACCATCCGGCGGCTTCGACGGGAGAGCCGCACCGAGGAGGATCGGTCGTGATCGAAGAGACCCGACTGCCCGAGAACGTCATGGCCGACCTCTTGAAGATCGTGCCGGGGCCCGAGCCGGCCCTCGAGGTGCGTCTCCCGCGCATTCCGGTCGTCGAGGAGGCCGCCACCCGCCGGATCATCCCCGTCTCGGACCCGCGCCTCGACGGCAACGAGCTGCGCTACCTCACCCAGTGCATCCAGTCGAACTGGATCTCCTCGGCCGGCCGCTTCGTCCGGGAGTTCGAGGAGACCTTCGCCCAGAAGGTCGGCTGCCGGTACGGGGTCGCCTGCTCGAACGGGACCACGTCGCTCCACCTCGCGCTGGTGACCTTCGGGCTGGAGCCGGGAGACGAGGTCATCCTGCCCGCCTTCACGATGATCGCGACCGCGAACTCGGTCCGCTACACCGGCGCCACGCCGGTCCTGGTCGACTCCGAGCGCGACACGTGGAACCCGGACACGGCGCGGATCGCCGACGCGATCACGCCCCGGACCAAGGGCATCATCGTCGTGCATACCTACGGGCACCCCGTCGACATGGACCCGGTCATGGAGCTGGCGGAGCGGCGGGGCCTGTGGGTCCTCGAGGACGCCGCGGAGGCACACGGCGCGACCTACCGCGGCCGGCCGGTCGGGAGCATCGGCAAGGCAGCGTCCTTCTCCTTCTACGCGAACAAGATCATCACCACCGGCGAGGGCGGGATGGTCACGACCAACGACGCCGAGGTGGCCCGCCTCGGGCGCCGGCTCCGCGACCACGCCTTCTCGGACGAGCGCCACTTCTGGCACAAGTACCTCGGGTTCAACTACCGGATGACGAACATGCAGGCCGCGGTGGGCCTCGCTCAGTGCGAGCGCCTGGACCAGTTCGTGGGGATCCGCCGCGACAACGCGGCGCGCTACTCGGAGCGCCTCAAACGGATCCCCGGGCTCACGCTGCCGGTGGAACGATCCTGGGCCAAGAATGTCTACTGGATGTACGGGGTGGTCGTGGAAGACGCCTTCGGCATCTCCCGGGACGAGCTCCGGCAGCGCCTCGCCCGCCGGGGGATCGAGACCCGCACCTTCTTCATTCCGATCCACCTGCAGCCGATCTACTATGAACTGTTCCGGGGACAGCGCTTCCCGGTCGCCGAGGAGCTCTGTCAGCGCGGGCTCTACCTGCCCTCGGGCGCGACGCTCACGGAGGCCGAGGTGGCCTACGTGTGCCAGGCCGTGGCCGAGGTGCGCGAGGAGCGCGGATGATTCCGGTCTTCGCCCCCTGGCTCTCCGAGAACGTGCGCCGCTACGTCCTGGACTGCGTCGACACGGGCTGGATCTCGTCGCTCGGAGAGTACGTGAAGCGCTTCGAGCGCGAGTTCGCGACCTTCTGCGAGGCGCGCCACGCCGTGGTGACGTCCAACGGCACCACGGCGCTGCACCTCTGTCTCGCCACGCTCGGGATCGGGCCGGGGGACGAGGTGCTGGTCCCGGACCTGACCTTCATCTCCACGGCCAACGTCGTCCGCTTCACGGGCGCGACTCCCGTGCTGGTGGACTCCGAGCCGCGGACGTGGGGGATGGATCCGGCCGACGCGCGGCGCAAGCTGACGGCGCGGACCCGCGCCATCATTCCGGTTCACCTCTACGGCCACCCGGTGGACATGGACTCCTTCCTTGCCCTGGCGACCGAGCATCGTCTGGAAATCGTCGAGGACGCCGCCGAGGCCCACGGGGCGCGGTACAAGGGCCGGCGGGTCGGGGCGATCGGGCGCATCGGCGCCTTCTCGTTCTACGGGAACAAGATCATCACGACCGGGGAGGGCGGCGCGGTCGTCACGAACGACCCCGCCCTCGCCGAGCGCGCGGCGTTCCTGCGCGACCATGCCATGGATCCCCACCGCCGCTACTATCACTCGGAGATCGGCTTCAACTACCGCATGACCAACATCCAGGCGGCGATCGGCTGCGCTCAGCTCGAGCAGGCGGACGCCATCCTCGCCCGGCGGAAGGCGATCGCGACCGCCTACCGGACCGGGCTCGCCGGGATCCCGGGGCTCACGCCCCCGCCGGCCGAGCCCTGGGCCGAGACGGTGTACTGGATGTACTCCGTGCTGATCGAGCCGGCGTTCGGGCCGAGCCGGGCGGATGTCATCGCGGGTCTCCGCGCGCGCGGCGTCGACTCGCGCCCCTTCTTCGTGCCGCTCCACGCCATGCCCCCGTACCGGCTGGACGCCCCGTTCCCGGTCGCCACGTCCCTCGGGGCGCGCGGGATCAACCTGCCCTCGGGCACGGGTCTCACCCTCGAGCAGATCGCCACGGTGTGCGACGCGCTGCGGGCGCTCGCCCCACGCTGAAGGGCCGTCCGGGCCCGTGAGCCGGCCGACGCGCGCCCCCGGGAGCTGAGCGAGCCGTGGTGTCCGTCGTCCTGCCGACCTACAACGAGCGGGAGGGGATCGCGGAGCTCGTCGCCGAGATCCTCGAGGTCGCCCGCCGGGCCGGCCTCGACCTCGAGATCGTGGTCGTGGACGACGCGTCGCCGGACGGCACCGCGGCGCACGTCGAGACCGTCTTCAAGGCCGACGCAGCCGTGCGCGTCCACGTGCGCCGGGGCGAGCGGGGCCTGGCGAGCGCGGTCTACCGGGGCATCCGGGAAGCGCGCGGCGACGTCGTCGTGGTGATGGACTCCGACGGCAACCACGACCCGGTCCTCGTGCCGCTGATGGTGCGGTGCGTCGAGGAGTTCGATGTGGTGATCGGCTCGCGGTACGTGCTCGGCGGCGGCATGCTCACGTCGCGGTTCCGCTACTGGTCGTCCTACGCCTTCAACATCCTGATCCGGATCGTGCTGGGGCTGCGCATTCACGACAACCTCTCCGGCTTCCTCGCCTTCCGGCCGGCGCTGCTTCGCGGGCTCGATCCCGAGGCCGTGTTCTACGGCTACGGCGACTATGCCATCCGGCTGCTCCACCACGTGGTCCGCCATGGCGGCCGGGTGCTGGAGATCCCGACGGTCTACCGGTTCCGGAAGGGCGGCGAGTCCAAGACCCGCTTCCTCGCGTACCTCTGGACGTACCTCGCGTCGGTGTTCCGGCTCCGTCTGGCCCGGCGGTGAGCGCGGCCGGACCGGCGGTGGGCGGGGCCGCGCCCCGCCCCGCGCGCGACTGGTGGCTCTGCGCGCTGCTCGCGCTGCTCGGGTTCCTGCTGACGCTGTACCTCGCCTTCCCTCGGCTCGACGCCGACCAGGCGATCACGGGCCTCATGGGCGTCTCCATCCTGCGGGGCGAGTTCCCCATATTCTTCTGGATGCAGGATCACGCCGGCGTCCCCGAGTCCTACACCGCCGCCCCCCTCTTCTTCCTCTTCGGGATCTCGCGCCGCGTTCTCGATCTGGTCCCGGCGCTCGGGACGCTCGCGCTCGCCTGGGCCGTCTACCGCACCGGCGTCGTCCTGTTCGGCCGCGGGGCCGGACTGCTGGGCATCCTCTTCATCACCGTGGTGTCCGCGTACATGGCGGCGAACTACACCCTGGCCCGCTCGTACTACATCGAGCATCTGCTCGTCGGCCAGCTCGTGCTGCTCGGCGCCGCGCTGTGGCTCGCCCGGCCGCTCTCCGAGCCCGCGCGGTGCCGGGTCGCGATCGCCATGGGCCTCGCCGGGGGGCTCGGGCTCTACTTCAACTTCCAGATCGTGGACGCGCTCGTCCCCGCGCTGGCGGGCCTGCTCCTGACGGAGCCGGGCCTGCCGTTCCGGCGAGCCGGCTGGCTCGGGGTCGGCGCGTTCCTGCTCGGGAGCCTGCCCTTCTGGGCCTACAACCTGAGCCACGACTGGGCGACGGTCGCCACCGGCGCTCGCTTCCAGGGCCATTTTTCCGGATCCGAGACCGCACGGATCCTGGCCCGCGACCTGCTCCCCGTGGTTCTCGGCGTGCGGTCCGGCTCGGACCAGCCCGCCCACCTGCCCGGTCCCCTCGCGTGGACGATCCCGGCGGTGGTGGGGGGTGTGGTCCTGCTCCTCCTGGCCCGCGTCGCGGTCGGGATCGGACGCCTCCGCCGCGACACGGGACTGGCCGGCGAGGCGCTGCTCCTGATCGGGGTCGCCGTGACCCTCGGCGTCGTCTGGTACGGCGGGTACATCCGCGTGCCGCGCTACCTTCTGCCCCTGATTCCCCTCGTCGCGCTCATGCTCGCCCGCGCGGCCCAGCTGTCGTGGCGCCGGACGCGGGTGGGCACCATCGTGTGGGTGACGGCGTACCTCTTGGCCGTCGGGCTGGATCTCGCTCCCGACCTCACGGCGCTCAGAGCCGACGCGCGCGTCCGGTACCGGCAGGAGCGAGAAGCCGACGGGCGGCTGTTCGCGGCGCTGCGCGCAATGGACCTCCGGAAAACCTACGCCTTCGACTACTGGCTGGCCCCCCGGCTCACCTTCGAGGCGCGCGAGGAGATCATCGTGGCCCAGCCGTTCAACGACCGCTATCCGCCCTACACGCGGGCGGTCGACCGGTCGACACGGCCCGGGTACGTGGTCCAGGCGGGAGTCGAGACCTTCCGGGCCTGGATGGAAGCGATGCGCATCACCGCGCGGGAGGACGCGGTCGGCGAGTACCGGATCTTCCACGACTTCACCGCGCCGCCCGAGCTTCGGCCCCTGGCCCGCTCCGGCTTCACCGTCCAGGCGAGCCCGGGGCGCGGCGACCCGGCGAGCATCCTCGACGACCAGATCGACACCGGATGGTCGAGGGGCGCCGGCGGTCCGGCCTGGATCGAGGTCGACCTCGGCGCGCCGCGCCTGGTGAGCGCGGTGACGCTGGTGAACGACCGCGCCGAGCGGGTGCCCGACGAGCTGGCCATCCTGGCCGAGGGCGCCGGCGCGGAGCTCCGGCCGGTGGCCGCGCTCGCCTCTCAGGGAGTCGCGGCCCGCTGGGAGAACAACGCGATCCGCATCGCGCCGAGCCGGACCTTGACCGTGCGCTTCGACCCCGTGGTCACCCGCCGAGTGCGGCTCGTCGAGAAGGGTCCGCCCGGGCGCTGGAGCGTGGCGGAGCTCTTCCTGCTGGGCCCCGTGCCTCCGGGGTCCCCGCCCGATGCGACCGCGGCGCTCGTCCAAGAGGGCCGCCAGCTCGAGAGCGCAGGGCGAATGGGGGAGGCTCTCCGCCGTTATCACGAGGCGATGCGCCGGAGCCCGGACGACCCGGCGGGCTACGACGCGTTCGCCCGGCTGACCACTCAGCTCCGCGCGAGCATCCGGTCTCCGCTCGAGTACGCCGCCCGCCTCGCGGACCTCGGGCTCCTGTCGGATGCGCGCGGCGCCTACGCCGACGCGGTGCGGGCGCTCGGGCCGGAGTGCGTGCACGTCGAGCTCTGGCGGCTGCGCGCGCGCCTCGCGGCGGCGGACGGTGACGCCCGCGAGGCGGCCCGGCTCTCCGCCGAAGCGGACGCGGCGCTCGCCCCCTCACGGCCGGTCGGCGCCGTGATGGGTGGGCAGGCCGAGCTCGTGGGCTACGACATCCTGCCGCAGCCACTCCGGGCCGGCGAGATCGTCGAGGTCACGACCCACTGGCGGCTCTCCCGAGCGCCCTGGGGACGCGTGATGGTCTGGGTACACCTCCGGGCCGACGACCGGCCCGACAACCAAGGCACCCGGTTCGGGGACGACTACCCGCTGTTCGGCTTCCTGCCCGAGCTCGGTGCGGAGCCGCAGCACATGAGCATCAGACGGCGGATCATGGTGCCCGCCGGTGCGACCGCGGGACGCTACCGGCTCGTCGCCGGACTCTGGAATCCCGGGTCGGGATGGCGGCTCCACCGGTGGTGGCGCGGAATCCTGCCGACCCTCGACACCACGCTCGAGCTGGGTCGCGTCGAGGTCGTCCGCTCGGGGTCCTGAGCGACGGTACGGGGGCCCGTAACCCCGCGTCTGCTATACTCGATCGGATGGATCGACGGAAGCTTCGCCACATGGGGCGCCTGGCCCGCATCTTCTGGGCTTATCGGAGAGGCGCGGCGACGGTCCCTCAGCTCCCGGTGCGCCTCTGGATCGAATCGACCAGCCGGTGCAACCTCAAGTGCGGCTACTGCCCGAACAAGGACGTGGTGAAGGAAGACCACGGGTTCATGGACTTCGGGCTCTTCACGTCGATCATCGACCAGGTCGCGGACCACGCCTACGACGTCAATCTGTTCCACCGCGGAGAGCCACTGATGCACCCGCGGCTCCCCGACATGGTCGCCTACGCCCGAGACAAGGGGCTCTACACCCGCGTCCACACCAACATCACGCTGCTCAACGAGAAGAAGGGCCGGGCACTCATCGAGTCCGGGCTCGACTTCCTCTCGTGCTCCTTCGACGGGTACGAGAAGGACATGTACGAGAAGAACCGGGTGGGCGCCAAGTTCGAGTGGGCGCTCGACCACCTCAAGGGGTTCCTCCGCCTCAAGCGCGATCTCGGCGCCAAGCACCCCCTGACCGTGCTGCAGGTCATGGAGATCGGCGCGCCACCGAAGGCCGAGCTCAAGCGGCTCCGGCGCGCGTTCCTCGACAACTTCAAGGACCTGCCGCTCGACCGCGTGGTCCTGCGCACTCCGCACAACTGGGCGGGCGACGTCTTCGTCCCCGAGCTCTCGCGAGAGGCGCTGCTCGCCGACGGGCGGCGGTTCACGCCGTGCACCTTCCTCTGGTACTCCACGTCCGTGTACTGGGACGGCACGGTCGTCGCGTGTCCCCAGGACTTCTTCGGGAAGCTGGGCATGGGCGACCTCAAGCAGAAGCCGCTCCGAGAGATCTGGAACGATTCCCGGCTCGTCGACCTGCGCGCCAAGATGGCGAAGGGGGACATTCCGAAGGAGCTTCCCTGCTACACGTGCGACCGCATCTGGCGCCATCAGGTCATGCGGGTGCCGACCGACTACCTCAAGACCTTCCTCTCCGACCATCTGATGTCCTACGGATGGCTCCGCCGGCTGGCGCGCGTCTGAGCCCGTCGGCGCGCCGGTCGGGGAAATCCCGACACAACGTGCCCCGCAAGCGCCCATATAATTTGGCGATCTTGCGTGGCAGAGACCGCGCGCTGGGGCATCGGAAGCCGGGGGCGTCGTCCCAGGCTCCAGCATGAACGCACTAGAGCGGGGTGGGTGATCGATGATCGACGGCGTCAAGGTGGTGGAGCTCACGACCCATGAGGATGACCGGGGATACCTGACGGAGATCGCGCGGCACGCCGACAACCCCGATCCCCACGCGGTGGTTCACCAGTTCGGCCAGGTCTACTTGGTCGGCAATCCCGCCCGCGGCACCATCCGCGCCTTCCACAAGCACGCGGAGCTCTGGGACTGGTTCTTCATCAGCCACGGCAGCGCCAAGTTCGTGCTGAAGGACGACCGGGCCGGGAGCAAGACGCACGGGCAAGTGATGACCATCATCGCCAGCGCCCGGAAGCCCCGGCTCATCGTCGTGCCGCCCGGCGTGTATCACGGGTGGATGTCCCTCGAGGACGACACGCAGATGGTGAGCACCGCCAGCCACGTCTACAACCATGCGAAGCCCGACGAGGTGCGGATCCCTCCGGACGCGTTCGGCGACGTCTGGACCGTGAAGGGGCGGTAGGATGCCCCGGGTTCTCGTCGTCGGCGGCGGAGGCTACGTCGGCTCCGTCCTGACCGAGGAGCTCCTGCAGCGCGGCTACGCCGTGCGCGTGCTCGACCGCCTGTACTTCGGGGATGCCGGCCTCCGGGCCGTCCGGGACCGGATCGAGCTGGTCGAGGCGGACATGCGCGCGGTCCCCGCCGGGGTCCTGGACGGCGTCGATGCCGTCGTGAACGTGGGCGGTCTGTCCAACGATCCCACCGCCGAGTACAACCCGCGCGCCAACCACGAGATGAACACGGTGGCGACGGCCATGCTCGCGCGGCTCTGCAAGGCGGCCGGCGTCCGCCGCTACGTCCTGGCGTCCTCCTGCTCCATCTACGACTGCGGCGTGCTGAACGAGGGCGCGGACGTGCTGCAGGACGAGACCTCCCCGGTCGCGCCGCGCGCCCCCTACTCCCTCTCCAAACATGACGCCGAGCGCGAGATCCTCCCCATGGCCGACGAGCGCTTCTGTCCCGTCGCCCTCCGGAAGGGCACGGTCTACGGGTACTCGCCCCGGATGCGCTACGACCTCGTGGTCAACACCTTCGTCCGGGACGCCCTGACCAAGGGCCGCCTCACGCTCCACCAGGGCGGCGAGATGTGGCGCCCGCTCGTGGACGTCCGGGACGCCGCGCAGGCCTACATCGCCCTCGTCGAGGCGGAGGACGCGGCGGTACGGGGCGAGGTCTTCAACCTCTGCTACCGGAACCTGCGCATCTCCGAGCTCGCGCTCCGCGTGCAGGAGGCGCTGCGACGGCTCGGGATCGATGTCGACGTCCGGCCCGACTACCAGCACGGCAGCGTGCGCAACTACCGGGTCTCGGGCGAGAAGATCGGGCGCGTCCTGAACTTCCGGCCGAAGGTCTCGATCGAGGAGTCGGTCGCCGACATGGTGCAGCGCATCCGGGCCGATGGCCGGACCGACTTCGATCACGCGCGTTACTACAATATCCGCTGGCTCCAGCTGCTCGAGGACCATCGCAAGGCTGCCGGCACTCCCGGCTCCGTGCTCGACGCTCCGTAGATCCCGGCTTCCGCAGTAGCATGGGGGGCGTGGAGCGCATCCTCCTCATAGGGGCGAACGGCCAGCTCGGCAGCGACCTCCGGAAGGTGCTGCCGGCCGCGTCGCTGATCCCGCTCACCCGGGCCGACCTCGACGTCGCCGACGAGACGGCCGCGGAGCGGGCCCTGGCGGCCCATGCTCCCGCCTGGGTGATCAACACCGCCGCGTACCACCGCGTCGACGACATCGAGACGAAGGATGCGTTGCTGGCGTACGCGGTCAATGACGCCGCGGTCGGCCGCGTCGCCCGGTCCTGCGCCCGCCGGGGCGCGCGGCTCCTCCACCTGAGCACGGATTACGTCTTCGGCGGCGGCTCCCCGGGCAACCCCCCCCGCCCCTACCCGGAGGACGCTTCCCCCGCGCCGCTCAGCGTCTACGGAGCATCGAAGCTGGCCGGCGAGCGACAGGTCCGAGCCGCGAGCCCGGGCCACATCGTCGTCCGCTCCTCGGGCCTCTACGGCATCGCGGGGTCCGCTGGCAAGGGCGGGAACTTCGTCGAGACGATGCTGCGGCTCGCGCGTGCGGGCAAGGACATCGAGGTCGTGGACGACCAGGTTCTGGCTCCCACGTACACGGCCGACCTGGCGGAGGCGATCGCGCGGCTGATCGCCGTCGATCCCCCCGGTGGGATCTATCACCTCACCAACGGCGGGGCATGCTCCTGGTTCCGGTTCGCCCGGCGGATCTTCGAGCTCGCCGGGCTCGCGCCCCGGCTCTCGCCCACGACGAGCGCCCAGTACAAGGACCGGGCGCCGGCCCCGCGGCCGCCGTACTCCGTCCTCGCCAACGCCCGCGCGGCCGCGCTCGGACTCCCGCCGCTCCGGCCGTGGCCCGAGGCGCTCGACGCCTACCTCCGCGCCAAGGGACACCTCGCCCGCTGACGCGCGAGCCGCCGGGCTCGCGGCGATCCCTCTGCTACAATGAGGCGCCGATGCGCGTGCTGATGGTCGCCCCGACGCCGTTCTTCGGGGACCGCGGATGTCACATCCGGATCCTCGAGGAGGTCCGGGCGCTCCGCGGACTCGGCGTCGACACCCTGGTGGCCACGTACGGGGTGGGACGGGACCATCCGGAGGTCCCAACCGTCCGGGCGCCGCGCGTGCCCTGGGTCCGGACGCTGCCCGTCGGGTTCTCGCCGCACCGCCTGTACCTGGACGCCCTGCTCACGGCCACGACGCTCCGGGCCGCCCGGCGCTTCCGGCCGGACGTCCTCCACGGCCACCTCCACGAGGGCGCCGCGATCGCCTCGGTGGTCGGCCGGCTCCTGCGGCGCCCCGCGGTGGCGGACCTCCAGGGCAGCGTGGCCGGCGAGATGATCGCGCACGGCCATCTGCCCGCGGGGGGGCCCCTTCCCGCGTCCCTGCGTCGCTTCGAGCGGCGCGTCCTCCACTGGCCCGCGCGGCTCCTGCCCTCCTCGGCGAACTTCGCCCAGGAGCTGCTCGACGTGTGGCGGATCCCCCGGGAGCGCGTGGTGCTGCTGGCGGACGGGATCGACCCGGAGTTCCTGCACCCCGGCCTGGCGGTCGACGACCTTCGGGAGCGCCTGGGCCTCGTCGGGAAGCGCGTGGTCGTCTACCTCGGCCTGCTCACCGAGTACCAGGGCGTCGACGATCTTCTCGCGGCCTGGCCCGGGGTCGTCGCCGCCGTGCCCGACGCACATCTGCTTTTGATGGGGCACCCGAACGTCGAGCGCTATCGCGGGCGAGCCGCGGAGCTCACCCCGCCGGGCTCGGTCACCGTGACCGGCCGGATCGATTACGGTGAGACGCCCCGCTACCTCGCGCTCGGAGAGATCGGCGTCAGCGCGAAGCACGTCAGTACGGAAGCCAACGGCAAGCTGCTGAACTACATGGCCATGGGACTGCCCTCGGTCGCCTACGACGGGCCGGTCTCGCGGGAGCTCCTCGGCGAGTCGGGGGTCTTCGCGCCGATGCGGGACGTCCCGGCGCTCGCCGCCGCGATGGTCGGGCTGCTCCGCGACCCGCACGAGCAGAAGCTCCGAGGCCAGGCGCTCCGTGAGCGCGTCGTCGCCCGCTTCGGGTGGCCGGCGCTGGGCAGGCGGCTCGTCGATGTCTACCGGACCTGCCTCGAGGAGCGCTAGCCTCCCGCGCTTCGGGCGCGGCGCCGCGGTCGGCCTCTTCCTTCTGTTCCTGCTCCTTGGCGTCGTCTTCACGGCGCCGCTCGTCCGGCACCTCCGCCACGCGCTGCCCTACGCCGCGGTGCCGCCGCCGGGCCGCGAGCTCGTCTACGGCGCGCAGGGCGACTATCTCCAGTTCTACTACTACCTCTGGCTCGTCGAGGATCGCCTCATGTCGGGGGCCTCCTTCCTGAAGGACCCCTACCAGTTCGCGGTCGATGGGCCGCGGCCCAACCTCCCGAACATCTTCCTGCCGGCGGCGCTGCTCTTCGTCCCGCTCTCGGCGCTCGGCCATCGGTTCGCCTACAACGCCCTCGTCCTCCTCTCCTTTCCGTTCGCGGGGCTCGCCGCGGCGCTGCTCGCCCGGCGCTACGGCGTCTCGCGGACGGGCGCGCTCGTCGCCGGCGTGGTGTTCGCCTGCGCGCCGTACCGGGTCGGCGCCTTGCTCGGAGGCCATCCCGCGGGCCTCGCGTACCCGCTGGTCCCGCTCGTCCTGTGGGGCGTCGAGGGCGCCCTGGCGGGCTCGATCGGGAGCGGCCTGGCGGCGGGCGGCGCGCTCCTCGGGCTCGCCCTGATGGAGCCCCACTTCGCGTACTTCGCCGCGCTCTGCCTGCCGCTCTACGCGCTGGCGCGGGTCGGGCTTCCCGCGTGGCGGCGGGAGCTCCTCGCGATTGGCCCCGGGGCATGGCTCGCCGCGGCCGCCGTGGCTCTCGCCGTCGCCTACGGCGCGCTCGGGGCCCTCGCCCGTCAGGGCTGGGAGGGCCCGCGGTCCGTACGGCTCGCGATCGGCGCCGTGGTCGCGCTCCTCGCGCTCTCGATCTGGCAAGTGTTGGCGGCGTGGATGCTGGCGGCCGGCATCGCGACCGATCCGCGCGCGGCGGGGCGCCGGAGCCTGGTGGGGTGCCTCCCGTGGCTCGTGTCGGCCGTCGCCGTGACCGGCCGGGGGCGGCTCGTCGCGGCCGCGCTCGCCCTGCCGCTCCTCGTGCACGGCGTGTGGTTGCTTCGCGGCTGGCGCGGGTGGTGGTCCGCCCGGCTCCCGGTGATCCCGGTGGGGCTCGCGGTCGGCGGCGGACTGGCAGCCGGCGGTTTCCTGCTCCTCCTGCAGCGGCTCCTGCTGCACCGGTCGGTGTCGGGCGCGGGCCGGTCCCTCCACGAGGTCCTGCTCTTCTCCCCGACCCCCGCGGACCTCTTCCTCCGGGTCAACGGAGCGTCCGGTCGAACCGTCTACCCCGGCGTCGTCGCGCTCGCGCTCGCAGTCCTCGCCGTCGTCGCGCTGGCGCGGGAGCGGCCCGCGGGCCTCCGCCGGATGCTCTGGGTCTTCGCGCCGCTGCTCGTGGCGGGCGTGATCGTGTCGATCGGACCCCGGCTGGACGCGCTCCCCCTGTTCGAGGTGGCGTTCCGTCTCGTGCCGTCCTGGAACTTCATCCGCCAACCCGCGAAGGCCCAGGTGCTCGTCGCACTCGCGCTCGCGATGCTGGGCGGGGTCGGCGCGGACGCGCTGGCGCGGCAGCGGCAGGGCGGGCGCGTCCTCCGCGCGGCCGTCGCGCTCGTGCTCGGTCTGCTGGTCGCGGCGGACTATCATCCGTGGCAGCCTACCGGGGTCAGCGGCCTCCCCGGGGGCGGCCCCGAGTTCGCGACGATCCGGGCCGAGGGACCGCGGGCGCTCTGGATCCCGTTCTGGCCGGGCGACAGCGCCTACTCCGGCCTCTACCTCTACGCGACGACGCTCACGCGCGTCCCGATGCTGAACGGTTACTCCGCCTGGCTCGACCGCTCGTACCTCACCGACCTCTACCGCCCGCTCGAGGCCGTGAATCTCGGCGTGCTCGGGGAGGCCGAAGCGCGGGTGCTGCGTCGGTACGGCGTGCGTCAGGTCATCCTCGACCGGGACGCTTTTCCGATGAAGGTGAGCGCGTTCGGCCCGGCGCTCGCGCTGGACTACCTCCGAGCCTCGCCGTACCTCGATCCCGTGGACACACCGAGCGGCGACTGGACGCTGCGCGTGTTTCGCGTCCGGGAGAGCCCGCGGACGGTCGCCCCGGCGCCCGCGCCCACCAGCCCGCTCGGCATCTTCTGGGAGGCGGAATCGCTCGGGCGCGACACCGGCCGCATTCTCGATGACGCCGACGCGTCCAACGGCCGGGTCAGCCTCGGCCGGAGCGGCGAGGATGGGCCCGGCTTCCTGATGTTCGGGCCCTACCGGTTGCTCCCGCCGGGCGACTACCGCGCCCGGTTCCGCCTGAAGGGGATGGGGACCCGGGTGGACGTCGAGGTCACGACGCGGGGTGGGCGCGAGGTTCTGAGTCACGTCGGGGTCCAGCTGGCCGATGGTGCATTCGTGGAGGTGCCGGTGCGGTTCTCTCTGGCCGCGCCGGCCCAGGTCGAATACCGCGCCCGATGGGACGGCCAGGGCTGGGCCGCGGTCGACTCGGTCAGCGCGGCGTTTGCGGCCGAGTCGGATCCGCCCTCGCTCTTCGAGGTGGAGATCCTTGGCCACGAACTCCAGGAGCGGCCCGACCCCAAGGCGTCGGGCGGCGCGGCCGGCTACGCGGCGCCGGGACGGACCGTCCGCGACGCCGTCTGGAGCGGTCCGCTCCGTCACTATCCGCCCGGCCGCTACCAGCTCTGGGTCCGCGTGAAGCTCGACCGCCCCGTCGCGGGAGCGTTCGCGCGATGCGGCGTCGAACTCGCCTCCCACAGCGGGGAGCTGGCGGGGCGCGAGCTCACTGGCGCCGAGGTGCCGGAGCCCGAACGGTACGTGGAGCTGGCCGTACCCTTCGCCGTAACGCGCCCCTCGGTGCTCGAGTTCCCGTGCGCGTACCGCGGGGGCGGCGGCGTCTGGTTCGATCGGCTCCGGGTCGAGCGCCTCGAGGGACCGGCGTGAGGTGGGCAGCGCTGACGGTGGCGGCCGTCTCCCTCGGCGCCGCGCTCGTCGTCTCCCGGCCGCTGCCCGTCGAGATCACCCGCGGCCTCCCGGTCGGCGCGCGTCAGCTCGCCGAGCTGCCGGTCCTCACGCGCGTGCCCGCCGACACGCTCCAGCTCTACTACCAGCTCTGGCTCGTGCGCGACGGGCTCCTGGGACCAACTCCGCTCTTCACCGATCCCTACCAGTTCCGCGTCGACGGCCCTCGCTGGAACCTGCCGCAGGCCTTCCTGCCCCTGGCCCTGCCCTTCACCGTCCTCTCGGGGCTGGGTCTCCACGCTGCCTACAACCTCCTCGTCCTGCTCTCGTTCCCCGCGGCCGGCTTGGCCGCGTACGGGCTCGCTCGGCGGCTGACCGGCGATCCCGCGGCCGCCGTCGTCGCAGGGATCGGCTTCGCCCTCCTGCCCGCGCGCACTGGCCCCCTCTTCGGCGGCCATCCGGCGGGCTTCGCCATGGCGCTCGTGCCCGCGATGCTGTGGGGGCTCGACGTCGCGCTCCGTGAGGGGCGTGTCGCCGGCGGGGTGAGCGGCGGCGCGGCGCTGGTCGCGCTCGCCATGCTGGAGCCGCAATACACGTATCTCGCCGGGATCCTGGCCCTGGGTCACGCGGGCATGCGGCTCCGGCTCGGGCCCGCCCGCCGGGCGAGGCTGGCTCCGCTCCTCGCCTTCGCCGCCCTGGCCGTCGTCGCCGGCGGCTGGGTCCTCATGCTGCGCCAGGCCTTCGTGGCGGGATCGATCGCCGAGGCGGGACGTCGGCTGGACGAGATTCGACTCTTCTCCCCCGGCCTCGAGGCCCTCGGCGAGCCGGCGCGCTACGGCGGGCTCGCGCTGGCGGCGCTGGCCGTCGTCGGCCTCGCGGCCCGCGGGTGCGCCGGCGACTCGGGGCTCCGACTCCTGTACGGGGCGGCGCTCGGCCTCGGCCTCCTGCTGAGCCTGGGCCCGACGATCCCGCGCTTCCCGCTCTACCAGGCGCTCCATCGCTTCGTCCCGTTCTTCGCGATGATCCGGAATCCCGAGAAGCTCCAGCTCGTCACCAGCGTGGCCGGGGTCGTGCTCGCGGGCCTCGGAGCCCGGGCAATCCTCGACGGCCTGGCTCCGCGGCCCGGGCCTCGACGGGCGGCCGCGATCGGAGGGCTCCTCGCCCTCGTGCTGATCGCGACGCCGCCGTGGCACGGCATCGCCTTCGCGCGCTTCGGCGACAGCCCGGTGTACGAGACGCTGCGTCGGGAGGCTTCGCGCGTACTGTATCTTCCCGTCTGGCCGGGCGACAGCGCCTACTCCGGGCTCTATCTGTACGCGGTCACGCGGACGCGGATCCCCATGGTGAACGGCTACTCGCCGCTCGTGCCGCGGCGCTACCTCGACGACGTGTACGGGCCGCTGGCGGCGATGAACGTGGGAGACCTCGGCGCCGGAGAGGCCCAGGCGCTCCGCCGGCTGGGAATCTCGCACGTCGTCGTCGACCGCGCCGGCTTCCCGCCCCAGGTCTCGCCCTATCCGTCGGCGTTCACGGTCGAGCGCCTCGCCGCGTCCGGAGTTCTCGCGCCCGAGGAGACGGCGGGGCCCCTCCGCCTGTTCCGGGTCACCGCCGGCGCGCCCGTTCCGAACCGACAGACGTCACCCGTGGGCGTGTTCTTCGAGGCGGAGCAGCAGAACCACCAGACGGGGGTCGTGGTGGATCTTCCGGAGGCGTCGGGCGGCAGCGTCGTCGCCGGCCGGCCCGGCGCCGCGCCGGGCTTCCTCACGTTCGGGCCCTATCGCCCGTTCCCGGCGGGCGCCTACGTCGCGCGCTTCCGGGTCCGTGGCGACGGCCTTCGCCTCGACGTCGCCAGCGACTTCGGCCGGCGGATCCTGGCGGAGCGCGCGGTGGATCCCGGCCCCGGCTGGGTCGACGAGGCCCTGCCGTTCGTGGTGGATCACGCCCGACCGCTCGAGCTCCGGGTCGCCTGGGACGGGCGGCATGAGGCCGCGGTGGACTGGGTCCTCGTGGTGGCCGCCGAGCGCCCCGAGATCGAGCGCGCGTACGAGGTGGAAGCCCTGCCGCACCGGCTGGGGGAGCGGGCCGATCCGTCCGCCTCGGGCGGCTGGGCGGCGTATGCCGACCCCGGCGAGAGTCTCCGGGGGGAGCTGGTGGGCGGGCCCGCGCGCCTGTTCCCCGCGGGTCGCTACCGGCTGGCCGTGAGGCTCCGCGCGGCGAGCGTCGGCCACGGCCCGCTCGTCCGTCTCACGGTCACGGAGCCCGCGGGCCGGACCCTGGCCGCGCGCGTCGTGGACGCGGCGGAGGTGCCGTCCGGCGCCTACCAGGAGGTGACGCTCGACTTCGCGCTCGAGCGGCCCAGCGTCCTCGAGTTCCCGGTCGCCTTCCTCGGCGACGTGGGCGTGCTCTTCGACCGGGTCGCGGTCTCTCCGCGCTAGCCGGCGCCGGCCGGCCCCGTCACCGCGAGGGGCGCCGCGCCCTCGAGCTCGAACTCCATCAGCTCGAGGCCGAGCCCCCCGTCCGCCTCTCCCACGCGGACCTCGACGGGGCGCGGGCCCAGCGCCTCGAGCGCCGTCCCCGGCCGGGCGCCCTTCACGCCCACGAAGGCGTGCGCGGCCCCGACGTGGCCGCGGAGGTCCCCGGCGACGCCGAGCGCCCGGAGCGCCTGGACCGCCTTCTCCGTGAGATGTCTCGACCCGTCTTCGCGAACCGCGCCCGCCACGATCGTGCCCGGGGCCAGCGCGTCGATCCAGGCGGCGAGCTCGTCGCTCGCCGTCTCGCGCGCCGCGGTGTCGAAGACGGCCGAGCCGACGAGCCGGCCCCCGGAATCGAGCGCCGCCAGGTTGTAGCCCGGGTGATTCGCGGCGAGCTCGACCCCGTTGAACCGGACCGATCCGGTCGGGCTCGGGCCGTCGCCGCTGCTCCGGGCGGCGAGATCCCCGGCCGCCCGCGCCCCCGTCGCTCCGATCCGATAGCGCGCATCGAGCGCGGCCGGCGGGCGACGGTAGCCGTGCTGCACCGTGATCACGTTGGGCGCGACCCGCGAGAGCCTCCGGCCGAGTCGCACGGTCACGGTCGTCACCTCCGCGAGCGGGACGCGCGCGCGGGATCTGCCGTTGAGCGACACCTCCACCCACTGGTCGAGGGCCGGGCTCGCCACCAGGGGCCGCGTCATGATCCGCAGCCGAGGGTGCGACAGGAGGAAGGCGTAGGAGACCAGCCGCTCGATGCGGGCGCCTCGCTCCGGCGCCGGGACGAGCTCGTAGAGATCCGTGTCCTCGAACGTTCCCCGGAACCGGAGCCCCGGGGGCGGCGCCTCCCTGACGCGGAGCCATGCGTCGCGCAGCTCGGGTGGCAGCGCGCGGTCCGCCAACCGGACCACGAGGTAGCGGAGCGGATAGAGCCGGCGCATCGCGGCCAGCGCCGCGGGCGCGGGGAACGACGGGCCCGACGGCACGAGCAGACCGGACAGCCCCACCAGCCACGGGTCGGGGAACCCGGCGTACCCGTTGACGACGTACTTGCCGTGGGCCAGCGACCAGAGCATCGCGTCCGCGTCGATGGCCGGCACGTTCGTCGGCAGCTCGAGCACCGCCGCCTCGCCGGGATCGGCCCGGATGGCCAGGTCCACGGGGCGAGCCGGGGCCGCCACCGCGTGGTACACGAGGGGGAAGCTCGCGTACTCGAGGAGTAGGAGCAGCGTGAGACCGGCGAGCACCGGGCGCCGGGTCCCGGCCGGCAGGCGCTGGTCGAGCCACTTGACCCCGAGGCCGGCCAGACACGCGCCGACGAACACGACCAGGATGCCGAAGCGCGTGACGAACCGGACCGCGTGGAGCGGCAGGAGCAGCGGATAGAGCCAGCGGTGGAGCCCCGAGCCGATGGGCTCGCCGGCGACGCGCGCGACGGGGCCGAGTGACAGGAGAAACGCCCAGGCGGCGAGACCGAGGAGGATGCCCACCCACTCGCGCTCGGTCAGGGACCACGCGGCCCCGCGCCGCCGCCAGCCCTCGGCGGCGTGGCGCGCCAGGATCAGGACGAGGACGGCCGCGCCGACCGCCGACCACGCGTCCCGCCCGACGGGCCGGCGCATCACGCACATCAGCAGGCCGAGCCCGACACAGGCCCACACGGCCGCGCCGAGAGCCCGCTCCAGGCGGCCTCGGGGCCGCGGGGGGCGACGGAGCCACAGGAGACCGAGGAGCGCGAGGGCGAGCGCGCCGAATCCGAGGAGGAGCGTGGTCTCGGTGGATACGCTCGCCCGCGCGGCGTGATAGAGGCGGTTGGAGCGCGGCTCGAGGTACGTCAGGACGTCGGCGCTGCGGAGGGCGGCGTCCTCGATGCTCCGCTCGAACCCGAGCTCCCGCCGCGTCAGCGCGTAGGCCCGGAGCGTCGGGGCCAGGCCGAGGGCCAGCGCGACGAGGCCGACCGCGGCCATCACGAACGTCCAGACCCGCCACAGGGGCCCGCGGAGGGCCAGGCACTGGAGCACCACCATGACCAGCCCGAGGCCGAGGATCACCGTGTAGTACTGCACGGCGACGGCCTGGGCCCAGAAGATCGCCAGGGCCGCCGCGAGGTGGCGCGGCCGCTGGTCCTCGAAGAAGCGGATCACGGCGAAGACGACGAGCGGGATCCCGAACAGGGTCTGGATCTGGAGCTCCACGTAGTACTCGATCCGCATGGGACACAGGGTGAACGCGAGGGCGGCCACGAAGGCGGCGACGCGATGGCGGGTCACCCAATAGACGACCGCGAACATCGCCCAGCCCGACAGCGTCCAGAGGAGCAGCAGCGTGAGGTTGTAGGCGAGGACGGGATTCCGCGTGAGGAGGAAGAGCGGCCCGCCGAGCAGCGCGGGCGTGAGCAGCGACTCCGCGAACGTGAGGGTGTTCCCGAACGGGTAGAAGGCCGTCCCGTGATACAGGAGGGCCGGGTGGCTGACGAGGTTGCGGAACATGGTCGGCATCACCCAGCCGTAGAGCCGGGGATCGTGATTGTCGGGCAAGAGGTGCCCGGGGTCGGTGACCAGGGGCCACGTGTAGAGGCTCACCAGTCCGCCGAAGACCAGCAGGACCAGGAGGTGGCCCCGGAGCCTCAGGTCGTTCGGCGGCGACGCGTCCTTCGACACGGCGTCGGCGACCGGGGTCAGCACGCGGCCAAGACGCGGAGCCGGAACGGTCGCCGGCCTCGCCCCAGCGCGATGGCCATGAGGCGATCATACCCGCGTCGCCCGCCGCGGCGGCGATCGCCCGCGCGACGGTGGATCCGGCGGACGGCGACAGCGTGCCGGGAGACGCGCCCGCAGCCCGCGTCAGCGGGCTCGCGGCACGGCCTCGAGCTGGAACTCCATCAACTCGAGACCGAACCCCGCCTCCGGCTCTCCCACCCGGACCTCGACGGGGCGCGGGCCGAGCGCCTCGAGGGCCGTCCCCGGCCGGGCGCCCTTCACGCCGATGAACGCGTGCGACTCGCGATAGCGGCCGCGCAGGTCCCCGTGGACCCCGAGGGTTGTCAGCGCCGCGACCGCGTCCTCGCCGAGCAGCCTGGAGGCCTCGTCCTTGACCGCGCCCAGCACGATGGTGCCGGCCGGCAGGGCCTGCACCCACGCCGCGAGCTTCGCGCTCGCCGTCGGGATCGCGAAGGTGTCGAAGGACACCGGGTCCTGGATCGCTCCCACGCGATCGAGCGCGACCAGGTTGTAGCCTCGCCGGTTGGGCGCGAGCTCGCCGATCCCCACGCGGATGGAGGCCGTGTTCCCGTAGGGCTGACCGCCGCTGCGCACGACGGCGTCCACGGGGACCGTCACGCCTGCCGCGCTCAGCTGGTGGGCGGGGCCGAGCGCCGCCGGGCGGCGGTGGTACTCGAACTCGAACGCGATCACGTTCGGCTCCGCCTGCTGGAGCGGTCCTGTCAGCGTCGCTGCCAGGCTCGCGGTGGTGTCGAGAGCCACGCGCGTCACGGTCGCGCCGTTCAGCGTGAGACTCACCGACTGCTCGACGCCGGCCTGCGTCCGGACGGGCCGGAGGACGGCCCGGACCCGGGGGCGGGTCACAAGCAGGTCGTACGACGCGACCCGCTCGAGCGCGACGCCTCGCTCCGGGAGCGGCGCGATCTCGTAGAGATCGTCGTCCCCGTGGGTGCCGCGGAAGCGGAGGAACCCGCCCGACAGGTCGGCCAGGGCGCGACCCGCCGGGCGGTCGGCCCGGTGCCTCGTCGCGTCGCGGACGAGCAGGTAGCGCAGCGGATAGATCCGCGCCAGCGCCGTCCGGGCCGGCTCGGAGGCGAACGGCGGCGCGGAGCTGGCCAGGAGGCCGGACAGCTCGCGCTGGAGGTCGGGGACGAAGCCCGCAAAGCCGTTGACGACCCGCTGGCCGTGCCCGACGGTGCGGAGCTTGGCGTCGACGTCGACGCCCGGGTTGTTGAGAGGCCATTCGAGCACCGCGACGTCGTCGGGATCAGCCCGGAGCGCCGCGTCGACCGGACGCGTGTAGGTCGGGATCCACTCGTACCGGAGCGGCGGCGGCAGATAGTCGAGGGCCAGGGCCGCGAGCACGGCCGCCGCCACCAGCCCCCGCGCCGGCCGTGGCAACCGGCCCAGAAGCCATGCCATACCGAGACCGGCCAGGAGCGCGACCGTCAGGAGGACGAGAAGCCCGAAGCGCGTCGTCCCGCGAATGGCCCGGAGCGGCAGCACGTACGGGTGAAGCCACAGGTAGAGACCGTAGCCGGCCTCCCTGCCGCCGACCCGCACGATCGGGCCGAGCGAGAGGAGGAACGCGAGGAGCCCCATCGTGCCGAGGGCGCGCACCCAGTCTCCGGGCGCGAAAGGGCGATCGCGGATCCCCGCGCGCCAGCGCCGCCAGCCGGCCAAGGCGCCCCGGAGCAAGAGGCACGCGAGGAGCCCCACGCCAGAGGCCGTGGCCGAGGGCAACCGGGTCCACGCGGTGCCGACGGCGACGCGACCGCCGCCGAGAACCGTCAGCACCCCGACGACCACGCTCGCCACCATCGCCGTCGAGAGCAGTCTCTCCGGCCAGCCTCGCGGCCCGCCGGCGTCGCGGTCGGCCCGGACCCACGCAACCGCCAGGCCGGCGAGCCCGAGCGCCAAGAGGCCCGGGAAGAGCGTCGTCTCCGACACAGCCTGGATGCGGACGAGCTTCGCCAGCCAGGTCCCCTGGGTCGTCAGATACGTGAGCGCGTCCGCGGAGCGGTCGAGGGCGTCCCCGGCGCTCCGCTCGAGGCCCAGCTCTCGGCGCGTCACGAAGAAGGGCCAGGCGACGGGCGCGAGCGCCACTCCGAGCGCCACCCCGCCGGCGCCCGCCGCCAGCAGGGTCGCCGGGCGCCAGCCCGACCAGCGCCGCAATGCGTAGGCGAGCACGAGCACGACGAGCCCCATGCCGAGGATGACCGCGAAGTACCACACGGCGATGGCCTGGAGCCAGAAGGCCACCAGGAGTGCCGCCAGGTACCGGAGCCGCTGCGTTTCCAGGTACCGCACCAGCGCGTACACGCACAGCGGCAGCCCGAACATGATCTCCATCTGGAACTCGACCGCGTACTCGATCCGAGGCGGGGCGAGCGTGAAGACCAGCATGGACACCGCCGCCGCCGCGTGGCGCCGGGTGAGCCAGTACGTGACCGCGTACATCGCCCAGCCCGACGCGGCCCAGAACAGCAGGAGCGTGACGTTGTAGGCGAGATACGGATTGCCCGTCCACAGGAAGAGGGGGCCGGCGACCAGGGCCGGCGTCACCAGCGGCTCCGCGAAGGTGAGGCTCAGGCCGTAGGGATAGAAGCCGCTGCCGTGGAGCAACAGGTGCGGTCGCGTCAGGAGATTCCGGAACACCGAGATCATCACCCAGCTGAACAGCCGGGGATCGGTGTTGTCGGGGACGAGGTGCGCCGGATCGCGGGCCAGGGGCCACGTCCAGAGCGCGACCAGCGCCAGGCAGGCGAGGTAGGCGCCGAGATGGGCTCGGAGCTTCACCGGCGCCGCGCCCTAGCCGAGGGCCAGCTCGACCAGGAGGGCGAAGACCGCGACGGCGACGACCAGGAAGATCGGGCGCCGGTAGAGGTGCTCGGGATCGATGAGGGGGCTCTCGGGCTCGAAGGTCATCTTGAACGCCCAGGCAAGGAGCACCGCGACCAGCGGAAGCGCGGGCAGCACCTCCGGGCGCTGCGTCACGACCAGGCGCGCGAGGGCGCCGAATCCCGCGAGGGCGTAGGCGAGCTGGACGACGAAGAGGCCACGCACCGAGTACGCGCGGAACGTCGGGCGGTAACGCGCCGCCAGGTCGCCGAGGAGCCGGAGCTCCGCCAGGCGCTTGCCGGTCATGAGGAACGCGCCGAAGGCCCACACCGTGACCAGCAGGAGCACCGGCGGCGTCCCGGTCACGACGGCGTGCCAGCCGATCGCGATTCGAATCGGATTCGTCAGGGATTCGGTGACCGCGTCGAGGTACGGCCAGTCCTTGAGCCTCAGCGGCGGCAGATTGTAGACCAGGCCCGCAAAGAAGAGGGCGCCGGCGGCCCCTAGGACGGCATGGGGCAGGAACCACCACGAGAGGGCGAACGCGAGGAGCGCGACCGCGGCCGTCAAGACCAGCAGGGGCCCGACGCGGACCCGCCCGGACGGGATGGGCCGCTCCCGCTTCGTCGGATGCCGGGCGTCGAACGGCGCGTCGAGGATCTCGTTCACCGCGTAGTTGACGGACGACACCAGCCCCGACACGACGAAGGCGAGGAGGATCGCGCCGACCTCGGCTCCGTCGGGATACTCCCGGCGCGCCGCCAGGCCGAGGAGGCTTCCGACGGGGACGACCAGGTTCTTGATCCAGTGGTCGAAGCGGAGAGGCCGGAGGTACTCGAGCCAGGGGGCCGCAGCGACGGCGGGCGCCCGGCGACCGGCGGTATCCGTCGCCGCGCCCTCCGCCACTCCGGTCTCCCGGATCACGCGGCGCCCCGGTCGGCCGCCCAACGAGAGCGTGCTCCCACCCGTCCGCAGCCGCCGGGCCGAACCCTCGCGTCGCGTCCGTCCCGCGGCCTCGCACCGTCCACGCCTTGGATTCTAGCACCAGGCTTCGAATCCACCCTCGAACGGCAGCGGCGCGGTCGCGCGGAGAGCCCGTCGTCCAATCCGGCTCTCACGCGGCCCCGAGCGGCCGCTCGTTCGCGCGACGCGGGTCGGGCTCGGCGGGCCCGCGCGGGCGCGCCGCCATGATCCACACGAGCGCGAGCAGTCCGAGCCCGTAGTCGTGGATCTGCGACAGGCCGTGAAACGCGGTCACGGCGAGGGTGGCGAGCTCCCGCGGCAAGCCGAGCCAGAACGCGAAGCCGGCGGCGCCGGCCGCCTCGTACGGGCCGACGCTCATGACCGTCGGCAGGGGCAGCGACGCGGCCAGCTCGGCGCCAGCGACCGAGAGGAAAACGCGGAGGAACCCGAGCTGGAGCCCCGCGTGCCGGGAGGCCAAGAGCGCCTGGAGGAGACAGTAGTACGCCCCGTACTTCGTGAGCCGGAGGAGCAGGGACAGGCCGAGCGCGGGCACGAGGGTCCGGGCACGCTCCCGGCGCTCGACCTCGCCGGCCGCCGCGCCGAGGAGCGGCGCCAGGCGGCCCACCGCGCCGGGCAGCCGCGCCGCCGCGGCGGCGCCGAGGCGGAGGATCGGGCCGAGCACCCAGAGCGCGGCGACGGAGCCGAGCAGGATCACGAGGCTCCCGCCGACGAGGACGGCCGGCGGCAGCGGCGCGTTGCCCACGGCGAGCAGCGCGAGCACGAGCAGCGGCGCCACCGCCAGCGTGTCGAGGATGAACGACAGCGCGAACGAGGCGACGCCGGCCTCGAGGGGGAGCCCCAGGCGGGCCGTGATCAGGTAGAGGTAGCTCGCGGCCGCCCCCGCCCGGGCGGGGACCAGATCGACGGCCATGTTGCGGACCGCGGTGACCAGCACGAGCGGCCAGAGCGCCACGGGCCGACCCAGGAGGATCCGGTAGCGCAGCGCCCGCAGGACCACGCCCGCCGCCGAGATCGCGACGTAGGCGAGCAGGCCCGGCAGCGAGATCCCGCGAACCAGCGGAACGAGCGCCCGGGGGTCGACGCCCTGCGCCGTGAACAGATAGACGAGGATGGCGCCCGAGACCAGGACCCCCAGCCCCAGGCGGAGCAGCCCGCGCGGGACGCGGCGCGCGGCGGCGGGACCCCCGGAGGAAGGCGGCCGGGCGGCGGGCGGCGAGCCCGTCGCCGGAGCGCTCATGCGGGCTGGCGTCGATCCCGGACCACGCGGGCCGGAGCACCCGCGACGATCGCGTAGCCGGGGACGTCCTCCGTCACAACCGCGTGCGCGCCCACGATCGCGTTCGGCCCGACGGTCACGCCGTCCAGGATGATCGCCCCCGCGCCGAGCCAGCCGCCCGGGCCCACGACGACCCCCCGGGACGGTCGCGCCTGTTGGACCACGGCGACGTCCGCGCGGTCGAAATCGTGGCCGCCGCCCACCACGTAGCAGTAGGCGGCGAGCAGGGTCTCCGCCCCGATCCGGACCGACGACGCGGAGAACACCGCGCAGTTGTAGGAGATGTTGACGCCGTCCTCGAGCACGATGTCGCCCTCCTTGCACGCGAGGAGGGTGTGCCGGCCCAGGAACACGCGAGAGCCGATCTCGATGCCGCGGTTCGCCGATCCCTTCGCGTCCAGCACGCATCCGTCGTCGATGGCGACGTCGGAGCCGATCCGGATCTTCCCGGGGTGCCGGAGCACGACGTTCGCCCCGAAGCTGACGTTTCGGCCGCACGCGCCGAGGAGACACGGATACAGCCAGCCGCGCAGCAAGAGGCCGAGGGCCCCGGGCACCCACGAAGCCAGCAGCACGACGAGCTCGTAGCGAAGAAGGGGCCACCACCCGCGCTCGCCGACGACCAGGTCGGCGTACCGCTCGACCTTCGAGCGCCGCGCGTCGAATAGGGCGCCGGGGACATCGGCGAGCCGGTCGCCACCGGTCACGGCAGCCGCTCCCGGGGCGCGCGCCGGACCGGCGCCGCGGCCGGGATGAGGTACAGCACCGCGCCCGGGATGAGGGCCACGAGGTACAGCGCGGTCGCGAGGCCCGCGATGGCGAAGGCGTCCGTCCAACCCACTCCCAGGAGGCCCGCCAGGGACACGAACGACAGCTCCAGGAAGCCGAGCCCACCGAGGCTCACCGGCAGGCGCGCCACCAGGTAGACGAGCGGCACGGTCGCGATGTAGAAGCTCCATCCCGGATCGAGACCGAGCGCCCGGCCGGCGGTGTAGTGGATGGCGACCGGGAACCCGCCCTCGAAGAGCGTCAGCGCGAAGAAGGCGCAGAGCAGGCCCGTCGCCGCCCCGTACCCCGCGTACTGCTCGGCCAGCGCGCGCAACGCGCCCCGCCACCCGCCGCCGGCGCCGAGCCGCGCCGCGACCCACCGCGCCGCCGGAAACGAGAACGGAAAGGCCGCGAACGCGAGCGCGACGGCGGCCCCCAGGCCCCAGCGCTCCGCGGGGCCCACCCGGGCCCCGAGGCCGAGCGTCACGAGCGTCGCCACCGACAGCACGGCCAGCACGGCCTGGGCGAGCGCGCCGATCAGCCGCTCGAGCACCACCGAGGCCACCAGCACCGCCGGGCGGCTCGTGCCGGCGAGCGCGCCGACCCGGACCGCGTCGGCCCCGACCGTCATCGGCAGGAAGTACCCCGCGAACGACGCCAGGTAGTAGGCGCGCACCGCCGCCCAGAGCCCGAGGGCCACGTCCCGGCTGCGCACGAGGAGCCACCACTTCCACGCCATGAGGAGCCGGTCCGCCGTCGCCAGGGCGAGGACGGCCAGCATGAGGACGGGATCCGCCGCGCCCAGGCGCGCCGAGAGGCGGCCCCAGTCGACGAAGAGGACGAGCAGGAGGAGAAGGGCGAGACTGACCGCGATGCGAAGGCGAAGCCCGCGGCGGCCGCCCTCCCGGCGCGGGCGCTCAGGCTCCCTCAATGAACCGGCGGTGCCACAGGGTCAGGTTGATGAGGGCCCAGAGGGTGTGGTTGTGGTTCGCGCGGCGGGCGAGGTGCTCGCCGATCAGCGCCTCGACCCCCGTCGGATCGAGGTACGCGCGCACCACCTCGGATCCCCGGAGCAGCTGCACCATGTAGTCGCGGAGCTCGTTCCGGAGCCACTGCTTGAGCGGCAGGCTGTACCCCTGCTTGCCGCGCTGGAGGATCCTCGGGGGCAGCACGCCCTCGAGCGCCTGCCGGTAGATCGCGCGGGTCCGGAACCCCGGGAACTTGAGGCGCGGCGGAATCGTCGCGGCGAGCTCGATCAGGTGGTGGTCGAGGAGCGGCACCCGGATCTCGAGCGCGTGGGCCATCGACATCTTGTCGACCTTCATCAGCACCGAGTCCGGCATCGTGAACCGCGTGTCCACGAAGACCTCGCGGTCGAGCTGGCGCGCCGAGTTGCAGCGCGCGGCCGCCTGCCGGATCGGCGCGAAGCGATCCCGGTCCACCGAGCGGAGCACGGTGTCCTGGAAGAGGCGCCGGTCGAGCGCGTCCGATCCGAAGTACTGCCACCGCATGTGTAGCGCCCCGGGATCGAGGCGGGCGCCCTCGATGAACCGCCGCAGGACGACGACCGGGCCCTTCTTCTGCTCCTGGTCGGGGAGCCGCGAGACCAGGGGCTCGATGACGCCGCGGCGGAGAGCGCCGGGCAGCATCCGGTACAGCCGGTCCGCCTTGGACGCGATGAACCGGTCGTAGCCGATGAAGACTTCGTCCCCGCCCTCGCCCGACATGCATACCGTGACGTCCCGGCGCGCCTCGCGGCACAGGAGGAAGAGCGGCACGGCGGAGAGATCCGTCATCGGCTCGTCGAGGTGCCACACCGTCTGCTCGATCACGTCGGGCGTGACGGGCGGCACGCGGATCTCGCGGTGCTGGGTCCCGTAGTAGCGCGCGGCCTCCCGCGCGTACTCCCACTCGCTGAACGTGGGGTCGTCGTACCCGAGCGTGAACGTCGGGAGCGGGCCGGTGGTCGCCTCCCGCGTGAACGCGAGCACCGCCGTGGAATCGAGCCCGCCCGAGAGGAAGACGCCCTCCGGGACGTCGGACATCATCCACGCGTGCACGGAATCCCGGAGCGTCTCCCGGACGCGGCGCGCGAGCGCCGCCGCGTCATCGGGCGCGTCCGCGAACCGGAGCTCCCAGTAGGGCTCGATGGCGATCTGTCCGCCGCGGATCCGCGCGATGGTCCCGGGCGGGAGCTTCCGGATGCCCTGGAACATCGTCGCCGGGCCGGGCACGAACTCGTAGCCGAGGTAGTGGTACATCGACTGGACGTCCATCGCCCGCGGGACGTCGGGGTGCTCGAGGATCGCCTTGATCTCGGAGCCGAAGACCAGACGGTCCTCCGAC
>DATBGA010000049.1:0-4005 GCA_036558225.1 Candidatus Methylomirabilota bacterium
GCGCTCGCTCTGGCGCTCCACCGGATCCGCGTCAACGCGATCGCGCCGGGGCTCACCGACACCGCCCAGCCCCGCTACGGCAACACCGAGGCGGAGCTGGCCGAGCTGGGCCGCCAGATCCCGCTGGAAGGCCGGATGGCCCGGCCGGAGGAGATCGCCCGCGTCGCCGTGTTCCTGGCCTCCGAGGAGTCCGGCTGGATCACCGGCCAGACCATCCACGTCAACGGCGGCGCGTTCATGGGCGGATAGGAGACAGCAAATGCGATACCGGTGGCCGGACGGCCAGCAGTGCGCGGTCGCGCTGTCGTTCGACGTCGACGCCGAGTCCGGGTTCCTCTTCCGGGAGCCGGAGAAGGCCAAGCGCAGCCTGGCCGGGCTCGAGGAGCGGCGCTTCGGGCCCCGCGTCGGCGTCGACCGGATCCTCCGCATGCTCGACCAGCTCCGGCTGCCGGCGACGTTCTTCATCCCGGGGTGGACTGTGGAGAACCACCGCGCGCCGGTGCTCCGGATCAGGGACGCCGGCCACGAGATCGGCGCCCACGGCAACATGCACGAGGCGGTGGACGGGTTCGACGCCGCGCAGGAAGAGGCCGTGATGAAGGCGCAGCTCCGGATCCTCGCCGACCAGCTCGGCGTGCGACCGGCCGGCTACCGCTCGCCCTCCTGGGACGTGAACGTCCGGACGCCCGGCATCCTCAAGGCCCACGGGTTCCTCTATGACAGCTCCCTGATGGGCAACGACATCCCCTACCGGCTCGAGACAAGCCACGGCCCGCTGATCGAGGTCCCGGTCCAGTGGATCCTCGACGACGCGCCGCTCTTCCGCCACGTGTACGGAGCGACCAACGCCATCGCCGATCCGGCGCGCGTCTTCGATCTATGGAGCCGCGAGTTCGCGGGAATCTACCGGGAGAACGGCTGCTTCGTCCTGACCTGCCACCCGTTCGTGAGCGGCCGGGCCTCCCGGGTGATGCTCCTCGAGGAGCTGGTCGCGTACATCCGGGGCTTCCCGGGCGTCTGGTTCACGACGTGCGAGGCGATCGCCCGCTGGCACGAGAAGCAGGAGCCGGCCGGGCACTGAGCTCTCCGGTCGCGGCCGGGTCATGACGTCCGGGCCGAGCTAGTCCTCGTCGGCCACCGCGCGCGCGACGGCCCCGCGGTACTGGCGATAGTTCCGCCACGCCTGGCGCAGGCCCCCGACCCCCGGTCCCGACGAGCCGGCCCGGGCGGGCCCTCGCCCCGGGCGGACCATCGCCCAGCGGCACAGCGTGCCGAGGTAGCGCGCGCGGGCGCCGAGCGAGTCGTGCAGCAGCAGGTGGAGCCCGTTCCGGCTGACCGGATCGAGATCGTCCACCCGCTCGGCGACACGGAAGAGGCGGTGGGCCGCGACCGTCTCGAGGTCTCGCTGGAGCCTGTCCCGCGGCGCGTGGCGAAGGAAGTCGGGCGGCAGCGACAGTCCCAGCTCGCGGGACAGCACCGCCGTCGGCGCCCAGAACGCCCGCGGCGCGCGCATCGCCGACACCCAGCGCAGGAGCCGCTCCCAGTCAGGGTCCGGACCGCCGCGCAGGACCGCAAGGACGTCCCACGCGGCGCGAAGCCCGTGCGAGAAGCAATGCTGTGAGCAGTGAACCACCGAGTGGAGCAGCACGCCCTCGGAATCGAGGGTGTCGAGCCGCTCGGCCGACCGGAGGGGCCGGGCCCGCCCCAGCATCTCGGCCTCCGGAAGCCCCCAGTGGGGCGCGGTGATCCGGGTGTGGATCTCCACCATGATCCCCTGACGCGTCACGGGCGCAAGGTGATGCGTCGATGTCGGCCGGGCCTCCGGAGCGCCGCGAAAGCCGAGCTCGAGAAGCCGCCGGCGGAGCACCGGCGCGCGATCCGGCGCGACGTAGACGTCGATGTCGCCGGTGCCGCGCGGCGCGACCGGGGCCGCGTCCTCCCGACCCCGGAGGGCGAGCGCCATCCCCTTCAGCAGGACTCCGCGGGCGTCGATCGAGCCGAGCCCGAGTTCCACCTGCCTCAGCACGTCCCGCTGGACCAGCTCCAGGATTCCCTCGCGGACCGCCGCCGCCCGCAGGGCCTCCGCGAAGAAGGCCGGCGCGTGGCGCGCGAGCTCCGCGTCCTCGAGGGCGGGCGCGAGCGGTCTCGCCAGTCCGCACGCCGCCAGGTACGCCGCCCACCGGGTCCAGTCGACGTCCGGGCGTGAGAGGATGCGCGCGGCTTCGTCGGTCCACCGGGCGTCGGGCTCGGCTGCCGCCCGGAGGAACACCCGGGCGGCTCCCGGCCCGTTGATGTGCGCCTGGCTGAGCTCGCCCCGCCGACGGCCGTCCTGGATGACGAGCCACGCGGCCCGCCGTTCTGCCGCGAGCCCGGGATCGACGAGCCGGCGTCTCAGCGCGGCCACGGCCTCGGCGTCGGACGTGAGGTGGAGGCACAGGTCGCAGATCCCCGCGTAGCGCTTCCGAAACGGGAACCGCTCGAAGCCGGGGAGCGCCCGCAGCTCGTCCCGCAATCGCGCGGGCCCGAACGTCCGGATCGTGTCGAGGATCGGGTCCTTCCGGTGGCGCTCGAGCAGGACGCCGAGTCCCTCCTTGCGGATCGAGCCGACGATCAGGGGTGACCCCTCGGGAGCGAAGTAGGCCGGTCCGTTGCACGCCGTCACCCGGCCGTCGTCGGTCACGGCGGGAATCGCGCACGCGGCGCAGAAACCGTCCACGGCGCCGGCCATCGCCTCGGTCGGCAGGCGGCGCGCCCGTCCGACTGCCTGGAGCCCGTAGAAGCGCAACCGCGTGCCGCGAAGGCCCTCGAACGGCGCGACGAGCGGGGCGAGCCCGTCGTCCACCGCCGGTGCGACCAGGCTGATCCGGACCGGCAGGCCGGCCTGCTCCGCGGCGCGGGCGATGAGGAGCGCGGGCGTCGGTCCCTGAAACTCGTCGTGGTAGCGATCGACGCTGACGGTCAGCAACCCGAGGCCGGCGCGCCGGAGTGCGTGGACCCCGTGCCGCGCCCGGGCGGCGGTGCGCCCCCAGAACCCGTTCGTCGTCAGCGACGTGGTCACGCCGAGGCGGCGGGCCGCGCGGACCAGCCGCAGGACCGTCCGGGGGCGGAGCATCGGCTCCCCGCCCGTGAGGTTGATCGACCGGACGTCGCCCGCGGCCGCAGCGCGGACGCGATCGAGGAGCTCGCGCTCCGTCGGCTCGCCGCGGACGTCGGGACCGCTTTCCACGCTGCAGTGGGCGCACCGCATGTTGCAGCGGCGCGTCACCATGAGGGCCATCGACGTCGCCGGCGGCGGCGTCGCCGTCCGCAGGCGAGGCGAGCTCATGCCGGGGCGCGAGGTCCCGCGAGCGCCTCGACGGCCTCGGCCATTCGGGGGATCGGCCCGCGCCCCAGATCGAAGGCAGGAACGCGGTCGACCAGGGGCGCGAGCGTTCGGATGGCGTCCCCGAGCGAGCGCTGCGAGTCCAGGTTCGTGTACGGGAGGAGCGCCAGCAGGGCGTGCGCGGGCGCGATCGGCTCGAGACGCGCGGGCTGCGCGACGGCGCCGAGCCGGCCCAGGAGCACGATCGCGGCCAGGTCAACCGGCGTGGATCGCGGACACGGCTCGATCTCGTCCGGGTGGAAGAGATGCGAGTCGGCGAAGGCGACGCTGGACGGGCCCCGCATGACTCGCGCGAAGAGGTCATCGCCCAGGAGCGCGCGACTCGCGGATCGGAGGGACACGCGCCGCGGGGCCGGACGCGCCATGGCCGACGCCGGATCCAGGATGGCGACGTCGTCCCCGAGCAGCGCAGCGCCGCGCGCCCACAGCGCGCAGGCGAGCGTCGACTTGCCGGCCTCCCCGCGGCCGGCGAGGAGGACGCCCCGGCCGGCCCAGGCGACCAGGGCGCCGTGCACGCTCACGGCGTGGGATTCCACGACCACCGAGACCGCAGCGTACTCCACGGCGCTGACCGCCCTCGCCGGGCTGGGCACCCGCAGGTCTGCGCCCGCCGAGGACCGGAC
>DATBGA010000050.1:0-20340 GCA_036558225.1 Candidatus Methylomirabilota bacterium
GGCATCTTCCTCATGGAGGCGTGGGACACCGTCTCGACGGTGGAGGAGGGGCTGCCTCGCCTGCGCGCCCCCGCGCCGTCGCGCGAGGCGCTCGCGCCGCTGGTGGTCGTGGCGCATCGGCTGAAGGGCGCGGCCGCGCTCCACGGGTTCCCGGAGACCGCCCTTCTGGCGGGCCTCCTCGAGACCGTGCTGGACGGCGCGGGCGAGTCCGACCCCGATGCCGACACTCACGGGCTCGTCGGCGAGCTCCTGGCCGCCATCAAGCCCGTGCTCGACGGCATCGCCACTGCCGGCGTCGAGGACGCCGCGACCCTCGCGGCCTTCCGAGCCGCGCATCCCGCGCTCTTCGAGCTCGGGGGCCCGGCCGCGCCACCGCCGCGGCGGCTGGGCGACATCCTCCTGCGCGAGGCGCGGGGCTTCCTGGCCGAGCACGCCGACGTCCTCGCCTACTTCAGTCCCGAGGCGGCCGAGCACCTCGAGACGATCACCCGCCTGCTGGTCGGCCTGGAGGGGCAGGGCTCGGACCCCAGCGCCGCCGACGTGCCGGGCCTGTTCCGCGCCGTGCACACGCTCAAGGGGGCGGCGTACACCGTCGGCTGCGAGCCGGTCGCCCAGGTCGCGCACCGGGCCGAGGACGTCCTGGACGCCGTTCGCGAGCGCCGTCTGCCGTGGTCCCCCGCCGTCGTGGACACGCTGTACCGGGCGGCCGACGCCATGAAGGTCCTGCTCGGGACGTCCGACGCGCCGAGCGGCGACCCCGCCGCGGTGGTGGAGGACGCCGTCCAGGCGCTGGCGGCGACGCTGCTGGTCGAGGCGCCGCCGGTCGACGACGCGCCTTCCTTCGAGGCCCGCGAGATCGTGGCCGCCCCGGACGATGACGCGGGGCCGCAGCTCCTGCCGGCCGCCGCGGAGCCTGAGCACGCCTGGCCCGCGCCGAGCGGCCCTCCGGAGGCGGAGCGTCCGGCCCGGCCGACCATCCGCGTGAACGTCGGGCGGCTCGACGCCCTCATGAACCTGGTCGGCGAGCTCGTGATCGCGCGGAGCCGCCTCGACCGCCGCTTCCGCCGGCTCGAGCGCCTCGACGTCCTCCTGGGGGTGAGCCGCGGCCGGATGAGCCGGGCGGTGAGGGACTTCGAGGGCAAGTACCTCAATCCCCACATCCGCTTCGCCGCGGACGACACCGCCGGGCCCCGGCCGGGCGTCCCTGGCGGTGACGGGTTCGCGCCGGTGTCCGAGCTGTTCGCCGCGCTGGAGTTCGACCGGTACGACGACTTCAACATCCTGGCGCGGACCATCGGCGAGCTGTCGGCCGACCTCGGCGAGATCCAGGCCGAGCTCGCCGCCACCATCCGGAGCATCGACGAGGACACGCGGCACGTCCAGCGCCTGACCGCCGGCCTGCGGGGCGAGATCACCCGGGCCCGAATGATCCCGGTCGGGCGGCTGTTCGCGCGGTTCCCGCGCCGGGTCCGCGAGCTCGCCGGCTCCACCGGGCGGGCGGTGCGACTCGAGGTGTCGGGCGAGGCCGTCGAGGTGGACAACACCATCGTCGAGCAGATCGCGGATCCGCTCCTGCACCTGATCCAGAACGCGGTCGTCCACGGCATCGAGCCGGAGGCCGAGCGCCTGGCTCGCGGCAAGCCGCCCGAAGGCCGCATCGCCCTGACCGCCTACCAGCGCGGCGGGGCCGTCTTCGTGGAGGTGGAGGACGACGGGCGGGGAATCGACGTGGCGGCCGTGCGCGAGCGCGCCGTCGGGCGGGGCATGCTGACGCCGGAGGTCGCGGCCCGGCTCGGGGAGCGCGAGGTGTTGAGCCTTCTCTTCCTTTCGGGCTTCAGCACCGCGGAGAGCGTCACGGACGCCGCCGGACGGGGCGTCGGCCTCGACGTCGTGCGCACCAACCTCGCCCACGTCAACGGCGAGGTCGAGGTGGAGACCACACCGGGCGCCGGGGCCCGGTTCCGGCTGCGAGTGCCGCTCGCGCTCGCCATCGCCGACGCGCTCCTGGTCCGGTCGGGCGGAGAGACCCTCGCGGTGCCGCTGAACGCGGTGAGGCAGATCGCCAGCCTGCGGCCGCCGGACCTCCGTCGGGCCGGATCGCGCGAGATGGTCCGGGTCGAGGGGCAGCTCCTGGACGTCCATCGTCTCGATCGCGTGCTCGGGCTCGCGGCCGAGACGCCGGGGAACGACCCCGCGCCGCCCGTCCTGGTCGTGCGGACGAGCGGGCGATCGTTCGCGGTCGTGGTCGACGCCATCGTCGGCAAGGAGGAGGTCGTCATCAAGCCCATCGGGGGGCTTCTGGCCGGCCTCTCCCCGTACGGCGGCGCGACCGTCACCGGCGAGGGGCGCGTCATCCTCGTGCTGGATCCGGCGCGCCTGTTGGCCCTGGCCGAGAGCCGCCAGGGTCTGGGCGGCGAGCCCGGAGGGGCGGCCGCGCCGATTCCGGCGCGCGCGGTGCTCCCGCCGCTCGCGCCGGCCGTCCGGCGCGTCCTGCTGGTCGACGACTCGGTCAGCGTGCGGCGGTTCGTGGCGCAGATGCTCGAGAAGGGCGGATTCGAGGTCGTGACGGCCAACGACGGGGCCGAGGCCCTCGAGCGGCTGACCGACACCACGGTCGACATCGTGATCACCGACCTCGAGATGCCGCGGGTCAACGGCTACGAGCTCATCGAGGCCCTCCGTCACCGCGCCTCGACCCAAGGGGTGCCGGTGGTGGTCCTCACGACGCGCGCCGGGGAGAAGCACTGGGCCCTGGCCCGGCGCCTGGGCGTGCGGCACTACGTGACCAAGCCGGTGGACGAGGCGGCGTTCGTGCGCCTGGTCCGCGACGTGGTCACGGCTCCCGAGATGGAGCCCAGCGGAGCGCCGAGATGATCGGGGCGGGCACGGGTGGCCGGATGACCGTCGGGCGCCGCCGCGGGATGGCGGCGTAGCGCCATGGCCAAGGTTCTCCTGGTCGACGGAGACGCCGAGCGACGCCGCCTGGTCGGCGAGGCGCTCGGCGCCGCCGGCTTCGAGGTCGCCGAGGCGGCGAGCGCGTCGGTCGCGCTGACGGCGCTCGAGTGGAACCGTCCGGACGTGGTCGCCAGTCGCGAGGACATCCCCGAGCTCGACGGCTACGAGCTGTGCAGCATCATCCGGAGCGATCCCAGCACCAAGGCGCTCCCGTTCCTGCTGCTGACCTCGCCGGCCGGGCCTCGGGCGGGTGCGGCGGCCCAGGCCGGCGTGGACCTGGTCCTGGGCGGCACGTTCGACGGCGCAGACATCGTGAACCGCGTCCAGAGGCTCGCGTCCTCCGGAGGGCACCATGCCTAAGGTGCTGATCGTCGACGACAGCTTGACGGTTCGCAAGGTGGTCGAGCGGATCCTCGAGTCCCGCCAGATGCAGGTGCTCCAGGCGAGTCTCGGGACCGAGGCGATCGAGCGGATCCAGCAGGACGAGCCGGACCTCGTCGTGTGTGACGTGCTCCTCCCCGACAAGGAAGGGTACGAGGTCTGTCAGTTCGTGAAGTCGCGGCCCCGGCTCGACCGGACTCCGGTCCTGCTGATCTCCGGGATCGTGAACCCCTCGGTCGTCGACCGTGCCGCGCGGGTCGGCGCGGCGGGCGTGATGCAGAAGCCGTTCTCGGCGGACGAGCTGGCGGGGAAGGTGAGCGACCTCCTGGGACTGCCGGCCCCGGCGTCGCCGGGGACCCTCGCCGTGAACGGGCTGGCCGCCGCCGCGGCCGCGGTCTCCGCGCCGCGCGCTCCGGCGCGGCCCGACGGGCTCGCCCCGGCCGCCCCGGTGCGGCTGCCGGAGCGCGCGGTCCCGAGCCTGGACGGTTGCCTGGCCGGCCTCGCCGGCGCCGAGGGCGTCCACTCGGTCGTGCTGGCCGACCGCGGCGGGCATCTGATCGGGTCGGCGGGGGACACGAGCGCCGCGGCGGCGCTCGGCGCGCTGACGGCCTGCCTCGTCTCGGCCTCCGACGAGCTCGGCGCGGAGCTCGAGCGAGGGGGAGTCCAGGGGCTGATCTTCGAGCACGTGCGCGGGCTCGTGCTGGTGAGCAGCGTGGGCGAATCCGCGGTGCTCACGCTCGTGCTCGACGAGCCGGCGGCCCTCGGGAAGGCCCGGTACTACGTGAAGAAGGCGGTGCCGGACCTGCTGGGAGTCCTGTGAGGATGGCGCACCGCCGCGCTCTCCCCCGACGCGGGAGGGGCGTCTGGCTCCTGGTCCCGCTCGCCCTGGCCCTCGATGCGGCGACCGCGTTCCGTCTCTACGGCCGACCGCTTCCGTTGCGCGTGGTCGTCCCGGAGGCCGCGCTCCTGGCCGCGCCCTTCCTCGTCTACGGGACGATTGCGTTCCTGGCGCTCAGGGCGTGGCCGCTGGCCGCGCGGCTCGGGGCGGCGGCCGCGCTCCTGGGCCTGCACGCCGGGCTGGTCGCGCTCCACGCCGTCGCGTACGTCGCCCTGTGGTCGTTGCCGGCTCCCGCGGCGCTCCGGCTCGCGCATCGATGGTCCCCGCTCGTTCCGCTCCTGCAGCTGCTCTGGGTGCCGCTTCTCGCGCTGCCCCTGATGACCCTGGCCGCCCGTCGCCGGCGTCCGGCGCCGCCTCGCAAGACCCCGACGCGGATTCCCGTGGAGGTGCTCGTGGCGCGGGCCGCGCGTGCGGCTCCCCAGGCGCGTCCCCGGCCCGATCCTCGCGGCGAGGTCGAGCCTCCGCGGCCGGAGCCCGTGCCCGAAGCTGGGACCGAGGTCGCGGCGGCGGCGACCATCGCGGTCCCGGCGCCCCCGTCGGTCGCGGCCGTCGTGACCCCACCGCCGGTCGCGCCGGTCCTCGCGCGCCCCGAGGCGCCGGCTTCGCCGATCGACGCGGCGATCCCACTGATCGTGGCGGCGGCGCCGGAGGCCATCGCGGAGGCTGCGCCCGAGGCCATTGCGGAGGCCGCGCCCGAGGTGATCGAGGTCTCGCCGCCGCCCGAGCACTCCCGCGCAGCCGCGCCGATCGCGCCCGCGCCCACGTGGTTCGACGAGCTCCTCGAGGCGTCCGCTCGGAGCGTTCCGCCGGCGGAGCCGAGCCCCGTGCCGAGCTGCGACGCCTACGTGATCGATGACGCGTCGCCGATTCAGGCACTCGGGCCCGTCGCCGAGGGCCATGGGCCCGAGATCCTCCCCGAGCGGGTCGAGCCCGTCGCGACCGGACCGGCGGCCCCGAGCCCCGAGCCGCTGGCGCTCGTCCCGCCGGCCCCCGTGACACCGGAGGACGCCGTCCCGGACGACGTGCGACACGCGGCGAGCGCCGTGATGGCCCCCATGCCCGTGGAAACGGCCGTCCCGCCGATGCCGGTCGTGGCGGCCGTCCCGCGCGTCGCGAGACCTCCGCTCGATCTGGATCTCGTGACGCGAGCGTTCGCGCCGTATGGCCCGCTCCTCTCGCGCGACCGCGAGGTCCAGGTGGAGTGGATCCCCGGCCCGGGCCTGCCCGTCGTGTGCGTGGCGCCCCGGGAGATGTCTCGAGATCGCGTCACCCGGCTCGCGGCTCGCCTGCGCTCCGCCCTCGACCCTGCGCCTCCGCGCCCCGGACCGGAGGCTGTCCGTCGACTCTCGCTCCGCGACTCGGGAGACGTGATCGTCCTGACGCCCCTCGACGGGGCGGTTCTGGCGGCCGCCGCCCGGCGCCGCGGCGCCGTCGCCCTGCTCGAGGCCATCTCGGCGCGGCTGGCGCCGGCCGCGGGCGATCGCGCATCCGATGCCCGGACCCCGGACGCCCTGGCCGCCGTCACCGTCGGCGGCTCGAGCGGAGTCCACGTCGAGACGTCGGCGGCAGCGCTCGAGGTCTTCGCGCCCGCCGAGGTCGATGCCGTCCCGGTCGGAGAGCTGGTGGGCCGGCTCCTGGCGGCGCTCGCCGCCGACGGCGGCGGGCTCGAGACGCTCCAGGACCTGACTGTCAGCCTCGGCGCCTGCCGCCTGGCGGTCCACCCCGTCCATCCGGCCGGCCACCCGCCGCGATTCGTCCTGGTCGTGGGCGGGTCGGAGTCTCCGGGGCTTCTCGGCCGCCGGGCCGAGCGCGCCGCCCGCGCCCTCCGCGTCGCGTCCTGATCCGAGCGAGCCTCATCGCTTCACTCGCGCCCGCGTCGGCGCGGCTCCCGCGCATTGACGGGCCTGGCCGGCGCAGGAAGAATGGAGCGGCCGTCCGCTCCCCAGGCGGGCGCGAGGAGGCGCGTGAGAGACCAGGCGCGGGTCGTGATCGTCGGCGGCGGCATCGCCGGCTGCAGCATCGCCTACCACCTGGCGCGGAAGGGCTGGACCGACGTGCTGCTCCTCGACAAGGGCGAGCTCACCAGCGGCTCGACCTGGCACGCCGCCGGGATGGTGACGCACTTCCACACCTCCCCGACCATCATGCGCATGCGGGCGTACTCGATCCGCCTCTATCGGAGCCTCCAGTCGGAGCCCGGCTCGCCCGAGCACTGGCACGAGGTCGGGAGCCTCCGGGTCGCGTCGAGCCGGGACCAGTGGCTCTTCCTCAAGCGCCAGGTGGGGACGGCGCGCGCCCTCGGCCTCGACGTGGACACGATCTCCCCGGCCGAGGCGCTGCGGCTCTTCCCGCTCATGTCGCCCGATGACCTCCACGGCGCGATGTACCTGCCGGGCGACGGCTGGATCGACCCGAGCGGGTCGACGACCGAGCTCGCGCGGCGCGCCCGGGCGCTCGGCGTCGCCGTCGAGACCGGCGTCCGCGTGACGGGGATCGAGCGGGCGCGGGACGGCGCCGTCGCGGGCGTGGCCACCGACCGGGGACGGGTGCGCGCCGAGATCGTGATCAACGCCGCGGGGATGTGGGGCCGCCAGGTGGCCGCGATGGCGGGCGTGAGCCTGCCGATCACGCCCTTGATCCACCAGCACCTCGCCACCAAGCCGATCCCGGGCCACGAGCTGCCCCGCCAGACGCCGTGCCTCCGCGATCCGGAGAACCTCGTCTACCTTCGCGAGGAGGTCGGCGGCTTCCTGATCGGCGGCTTCGAGCGGGAGCCGGTGGCCTGGTCGGTGGACGGCGTGCCGTGGGACTTCACGCAGCGCCTCCTCCCGTCGGACTGGGAGCTCTTCGGGGAGATCATGGAAGGTGCGATCCGACGCGTGCCGATCCTCGGACGGGCGGAGATGGCCCACCTCACCAACGGGCCCGAGGGCATCACCCCGGACAGCCGGCCGCTCCTGGGGCCGGTGCCCGGCGTGCCGGGCTTCTGGACCGCGGCTGGGCTCTCCCACACTGGCTTCGGCGCCGGCGCCGCGATCGGCGACATCATCGCGGAGTGGCTCGTCGAGGGGGAGCCACCCTACGACGTCGGCGAGATGAACGTGCGGCGCTTCGGCCCCGTGTACGAGGACCGCGCCTTCGCCGCCGAGCGGGCGCGCGAGTCCTATCGCTACTACTACATGCTCCGGTACCCCCACGACGAGAACCAGTCGGTGCGCGAGCGCCGGCGCTCGCCGCTCGACGGGCGCGGGCTCGCGCTCGGCGGCGTCTTCGGCGAGAAGAACGGCTGGGAGCGCGTGAACTACTACGAGCCCGGCCGGCCCGGCCGGCGAGCGGGCGCGGACCAGCATGCCTGGGGCTGGGGGCGTCCCGCCTTCTTCGATCTCGTCGGCGAGGAGCATCGCGCGGTGCGGGAGCGCGCCGGCCTCCTCGACATGACCTCGTTCGGGAAGCTCGACGTCCGGGGGCCGGGAGCCCTCGGGCTCCTCCAGCGGCTCGCGGACAACGACGTGGGGAAGCCGCCCGGCAGCGTCGTCTACACGCAGCTCCTCAACTCGCGCGGCGGGATCGAGGCGGACCTCACGGTCATCCGCCTCGGCCCGGACCGCTTCCGCGTCGTCACCGGCTCGAGCTTCGTCGCGGGCGACCTCGGCTGGATCCGCATGCATCTGCCGCGGGACGGCTCGGTGGAGATCCGCGAGGTGACCGACGAGCTGGCCGTGATCGGGCTCTGGGGGCCGGCCGCCCGCGACGTCCTCGCCGCGGTGACGCTCGACGACGTGTCGAACGCCGCGTTCCCGTATCTGGCGGCCCGCTCGATCCGCGTCGGCGCCGCCGACGTCTGGGCCCAGCGCGTGACCTACGTGGGCGAGCTCGGCTGGGAGCTCTACGTACGGGCCGCCGACGCGGGCGCGGTGTGGGACGCGCTCCGGGAAGCCGGCCGGCCCGCGGGCCTCAGGCCGGTCGGCTACAAGGCGCTCGAGTCGCTCCGGCTCGAGAAGGGCTACCGCTACTGGAGCGCCGACATCACGCCCGCGGACAATCCCTACGAGGCCGGGCTCGGGTTCTGCGTCCGGCTGGGCAAGGGCGACTTCATCGGGCGCGAGGCGCTCGTCCGCGTCAAGGCCGAGGGCGTCACCCGGCGGCTCGCGACCGTGACGATCGACCCGGCGGCGACGATCTACGGCGGCGAGGCGGTGTGGCGAGCCGGCCAGGTGCTGGGGCGGCTCCGGAGCGGCGGCTACGGCTACACAGTCGGCCGCAACATCGGCCTCGTGTACCTGCCGGTCGACCTCGCCCAAGCCGTCGGGACGCCGCTCGAGGTCGAGGTTTTCGGGGAGCGCGCGCCCGCCGAGGTCGCCCCGGTCGTCCTCTACGACCCGCCGGGGGCGCGGATCCGCGCGTGAGCGCGGGGGCCCGCGCGCGGGCCTTCAGGCCGGCGCGGGCGCCGGGCCGCCGGCCCGGACGCGCGACAGCAGGATGAGGCCGGCCACGAACATCAGGCCGACCGCGAGGATCGCCACGCGCTGGTTCCCGCCGGTGAGGAGCGAGGCGGTCCCGAAGATCACGGGGCCCATCACCGCGGCCGTCTTGCCGCAGAGCGAGTAGAAGCCGAAGAGCGAGGCCTCCTGGCCCTTCGGGATCAGGCTCGCCATGAACGTCCGCGCCGCGGCCTGGATCGCCCCCAGCCCGCTCCCCGCGAAGATTGCCACGACGTAGAACTGGCCCTTCGTGGTCACGAAGTACGCGGCCAGCACGACGAGGCACCACTGGACGAGCGTGATCATCACCACGGCCTTCGGCCCCCAGGTGTCGATCGGCCGCGCCCAGAGCCACGCGCCGGCCAGGGCGGAGAGCTGGACCACGAAGTAGAGGCCGATCACCTCGGCGGTGGTGAAGCCGAGGGTGTGGCCGGCGAAGACCGACGAGAAGTACACGACCGTGTTGGTTCCGTCCTCGAAGAAGAGGTAGGCGAGGAGGAACCCGCGGAGGTCCGGGAGGCGGAGGATCCGGCGGAAGGCGTCGCGCGCCTCGGTGAAGCCGACGCGCACGGCCGTGCCGACGGCGAGGCCGCCGGGCCGGTCGGGCGGCAGGAAGAGCATCGCCGGCAGGGCGAAGATCCCGAAGAGCGCCGCCGCCGTCAGGAAGGCGCCGCCGTATGAGCCCTTGAGCGCGAAGGGCAGGGCGGCCGCCAGGGCGAGCGCCGAGCCCGCGTAGCCTGTGGCGAAGCCGTAGGCGGACAGCCGGCCGCGCCACGACGCGTCGGCGAGGTCGGGGAGGTACGCGTTGTAGTAGACGATCGCGGCCTCGAAGCCCACCGTCCCGGCGACGGCGAGCACGAGGCCCCACACGACGTCGCCCGGCTGCACCGTGGCCATCAGGGCCGTCGCCCCCACCGAGGCGTAGGTCAGGAGGCCGAGGAACCGCTTCCGGACGCCGGCGTGGTCGGCGATCGCGCCAAGCGGCGGGGACGCCAGGGCGACGAGCACCATCGAGATCGTCACCGACAAGCCCCACCAGAAGTCGCCCTCGCCGCGCTCGTTCCCGACGACGGAGAGCGCGTAGTACTTCGAGTAGACGGTGCCGGGGATGACCGCTACGTAGGCGGAGTTGGCGAAGTCGTAGAGCAGCCACGCGACGACGGTCCGGCGCGGCGAGGGAGCCACGGCTGGTAGGATACGGGCACGGGCGGCGATCCCGAAACAATGCCTGACGCGACGCCGGTCGAGATCCGCCGGGTCGAGGGCCGCGAGATCCACGTGACGTGGTCCGACGGTCACCGGAGCGTCCTCGCGAACAAGACGCTCCGCGAGCGGTGCCCGTGCGCCGCGTGCGTCCACGAGCTGACCGGCGCGCGCCTGCTCGACCCGCGCTCCGTTCGCGAGGACATCCGGGCCGAGGCGATCGAGCTCGTCGGCCGGTACGCGATCCGCGTCCGCTGGAGCGACGGCCACTCGACCGGGATCTACACGTTCCGCCAGCTCCGAGACTGGGGCGAGCCCTTGAATCCCAAAGCGGGGTCAGGCCCTGATTGGATAACCCCCGGCTGAGATACTCGAAGCGGGGCCTGACCCCGCTTCGAGAGTCAGGGCTTGAGCCTGCGGGGCGCGGGCTCGGGGAGGAGCCGGCCGGCGGGGTCGAGCTCCCGGGCGAGGTCGAGGAGCGCGTAGGTGTGGCACGCGCGGCCGGGCGTCTTGTAGCGGCACATGCACATGAGGTAGACGTCGCGGTCGCGGGCCTCCGCGATGAGCGCGCGGAGCGCGGCCATGGCGTCCGGCCGGGCCTTGATCTCGGCGAGGTAGCGCTCGCGGTAGCCGAGCGCCCGGTGGGCCTCGGCGTGGGCGCGGTCGGCGGGCATGCCCGCCCGTCCGAGCGCGCGCTTCTTCGCCTGGAACTCCGCCAGGAGCTCGGGGGAGGGCGCGAGCGCCTTCACGCCGGCCGTCCCCGCGCGCATGACGCTCACCCGGCGGGCGCCCGCCGGGAGCGGGGCGAAGCGAGTCGTCCGTCCCAGGCCCACGGCCCGAGTGTGCCACACAGGACGCGCGCGTTGTTGTTGACACTGCCGCGCCGCCGCCCTACCGTGCTGGAGATCGTGATCGCCCGGACAGACCGCTCTCACGCCGCGAGTGTCGACCAGGCCCCAGCGCCGGCCGACGCGCCGGGCGCCACGATCGAGACCCGGGGCGAGTCCCCGCTCCACGTCCTGCTGCGGCGGCACGCGCCGGCGGACGCGAAGGAGGCGCGGGACGTCGCCGAGGTCCTCGCGTTCCTCGACCGCCACGCCGATCCCTTCGACCGCGGCATCCGCGAGGGGCACCTGACCGGCAGCGCGGTGGTCGTGTCGGCGACGGGCGACCGGGTGCTCCTGCTCCACCACCGGAAGCTCCGGCGCTGGCTCCAGCCGGGCGGCCACGCGGAGGCCGGGGAGCGGGACGGCGAGGCCGTCGCCCTCCGGGAGGCGCGCGAGGAGACGGGCATCGAGGGGCTGACGCTGCACCCGTTGGCGCCGCGTCCGCTGGACGTCGACGTGCACCCGATCCCTGCCCGGGGCGACGAGCCCGCGCACCGGCACCTCGACCTGCGCTACCTCGTGGTCGCGCCCCGCGACGCGAGCCTGCGCCGCTTGGCCGCCGAGGCCCGGGCCCTCCGGTGGTTCGCGTGGGAGGACCTCGGGACGCTCGACCTCGACCCCGGGCTCCGCCGCGCGCTTCAGGCGGCGCGGGCCCTGCTCGGGGTCAGACTTTGACTTCCAAACAATTTGGCGCGCGTGACATCGGTTGGCCGTCAAGGCTGACTCGGAGGAGAATCCACTCGTGAAATTGTATGCAAGGCAAAGTCTGACCCCATGATCTACGAGCTGCGCAGCTACGACATCGTCCCCGGCCGCATGCCGGCCATGCACGCCCGGTTCAAGACTCACACCGTCGGGCTCTTCCGGAAGCACGGCATCGAGGTCCTCGGCTTCTGGGAAGCGATGATCGGCACCTCGAACGTCCTCCACTACCTCTGCCGGTTCGACGACCTCGGGCACCGAGAGCGGGCCTGGGCGGCGTTCGGCGCCGATCCGGAGTGGCTCCGGGTCCGCGCGGAGTCGGAGAAGGACGGTCCCATCGTGGCGCGGATCCGGAACGAGATCTGGCGGCCGGTGCCGTACTCGGCGATGCAGTGAGGCGAGGGGCGCGGGTGGCGTCCTGGCTGACCGCGCTCGTGACCGCCGCCGGCGGCACCGTCGGTCTCGCGGCGGCGAGCCGCGCGCCGCACGGGGACGCAGTGGCGCGGGCGCTCGGCGCCGGGGAGCTCGTGCGGTTCGACGGCGAGCCGCACGACGGTCGGGCGGCGGCGCGGATCGAGGGCGTCCTGTTCGAGCCCGAGGGGGAGGGGCCGTTCCCGGCCGTCGTCATGCTGCACGGCTGCACCGGCCTCCGGACCGGCACGGGCGCGATCCAGGGAAAGCTCCGGTTCTGGGCGGACCACCTGCGCGGTCTCGGCTACGTCACCTTCCTGGTCGACAGCTTCACCCCCCGGGGCATCGACGAGGTCTGCACCGGCCGCCACCTCCTGTCGCCGGTGCGCGAGCGCGCGGACGACGCGCGGGGCGCGCTGCGCTTCCTCCAGGGTCGGCCCGCCGTGCGGGCGGACCGGATCGCGCTCCTCGGCTGGTCCAACGGCGCCGCGGCGACGCTCAGCGTGCTCTTCGACCAGGGGAGCGCCGGGCGCGACTTCCGCGCCGCCGTCGCCTTCTACCCGAACTGCACCCGGAAGTACCCGAACGGGCCGCGGTTCCGCCCCTACGCGCCCCTCTACATCCTGGTCGGCGCGCTCGACGACTGGACGCCGGCCGCGCCGTGCATGGAGATCGCCGAGCGGGCGCGGGCGGCGGGGGCGCCGATCGCGATCAAGGTGTATCCGGGCGCCCACCACAGCTTCGACGCGCCGGCGACGCCGATCCGCTACCGCCCCGAGGTGAAGAACCACAGCAAGGCCGACGGCGACTCCGGCGCGACCGTGGGGACCGATCCCGCCGCCCGGGCCGACGCGATCGCGGAGGTCACCGGGTTCCTCGCCGCCCAGCTGGCGGCGCCCCGCTGAGCGCGATGACACGGGCGAGGCAGGTCAGGCGAGGGCGAACGCCTCCCGGGCGAGTCCCGCGATGTGGCCGCCGATGGCGAGCGAAGCGGTGGCCGCGGGCGAGGGCGCGTTCAGGACGTGGATCGCGCCCGGCGACTGGGCGATGCGGAAGTCGTCGACCAGCGATCCGTCCTCGGCGACCGCCTGGGCGCGGACCCCGGCGCCGCCGGGCGTGATGTCGCCGGGGCCGATCTCGGGCAGGAGACGCCGGAGCGCCTCGACGAACGCCCCCTTGCTGAGCGAACGGTACATCTCGTAGCCGCCGGTCCGCCAGTACCGGCGGGCCATCGACCAGAAGCCGCGGTAGCCGAGCGTCCCCATCAGCTCCCGCGGATGGATCCGGCCGAAGCGGTAGCCCTCGCGGGCGAAGGCCAGCACCGCGTTGGGCCCCGCCTCGACCTCGCCGTGGACGGTGCGCGTGAAGTGGACGCCGAGGAACGGGAACTCGGGGTCGGGGACCGGATAGATGAGGCCGCGCACGAGGTCGTGGCGCTCGGGCCGGATCATGTAGTACTCCCCGCGGAACGGGATGATCCGCACGCCGGGCTGCGCGCCAGCGAGCCGCGCGACGACGTCGGAGTAGAGGCCGGCGCAGTTGACGAGGTGGCGGGCCTGGACCGGCCCCGACGCAGTGGACAGGTCGAAGCCCTCGTCGGTCCGCCGGATCGCCGTGACCCGCGCGCCGGTACGGATGACGGTGCCCTGCGTGAGCAGCTCGCGCGCCAGCGCCTGGGCGACCTCCCCGTAGTCGACGATCGAGGTGGTCGGCGAGTGGATCGCGCGGAGGGCGACGGCGTGTGGCTCGATCTCGCGCAGGCGGTCGCCGTCGATCAGGGTGAGCCCCTGGACGCCGTTGGCCGTGCCGCGCTCGAAGAGCGCCTGGAGGCGTGCCAGCTCGGCCTCGGTGGTGGCCACGATCACCTTGCCGATCGGGTCGACCCGGATCCCGTGCTCCGCGCAGAACGCCTTCATCAGGCGGGCGCCCTCGACGCAGAGCCGCGCCTTGTGCGAGCCGGGCTTGTAGTAGATGCCCGAGTGGATGACGCCGCTGTTGTGGCCGGTCTGGTGCGAGGCGAGGCGAGCCTCCTTCTCGAGGATCACCACCCGGAGGCGGGGATGCTCCGCGAGGAGCGCGCGCGTCGTGGCGAGCCCCACGATCCCGCCGCCGATCACGGCCAGGTCGAACCGCTCGCTCACGCGCACCGCCCGGATCGGAGGATGTCGGGGATCACGAGGGCCACCGCACAAGGCCCCATTGATACGGCCGGGTCGCGCGGGTGTCAAGCGCGCGGCGGCCCTTGGCGGTCCTCTCGGCGTGGCGGTAGAGCCTCGCCGTTCGCCCCCACCCGAAGCGACGGAGGACAAGGGGACGATCAAGATCGGCGAAAAAGGTGGAAGCGGAGATGGCGCCGTACGTCGACGCCAGGGGCAATCCCACGACGCTCAGCAACACGATCTTCACCACGATTCCGGGCTCGCCCCCGTACGTGGCCAAGGCGAAGTACCAGAAGGTCGCCGCCTAGCCCCACGCGCGTGGCCGCGACGTCCGCCGGACCGTCCGCCGATCCGGGCGCTGGCGACCGCCTGGAGGCCTGGGTCTCCGGCGCGTGGCTCTCGCATTCGACGCTCGGGGCCGCGGGCGCGCTCTCCGCGCCCCGGATCCTGGGCCGGATGCTGGCTCTGGCGGCCATCATGTTCGTCGAGCCGGCGGTCGCCTGGGGCCGAGCGGCGAACGGCCGGCGTCGGCCTGGCTCTGACGGGCTGGGGACTCGGACTCCTGCGAGGCCCCACCGGAGTGCCCCGCCCGTTCTGATCGCGCGCCCCCTTCCGAGGGGGGGCCGACGGGTCCGATCGGTCGCCGCGGGGGTGACGATCTTCGTCGGGGGGCGCGGCATTTCGTCACACGCCAGATTGTCAGCCCGAATGGACAGATGGGCCCCCTTCCTAGAGCCCGTTCTCAGGCGTTCGGCGGCAACGGCTGCCCGGATGGGCTTACGCGACCCCCGTTTTCGGGCCCGGACCCCGGGCACGAGACTTGCCTCATCCCGCACGGCGCCCGGAGGACCGGGCACCGCCGAACCTCTGCGTGGGAGAGCCTGTGAAGGGAAGACTTCGCGGCTGGCCGTTCCGAGGGTTCAGGTCGCGGGCGAAGGCCGCGGGCCCCGAGGCGTCGAGCGATCCCCGGCGCGCGGAAGGGAGTCCCGACGGGCGCCGGCTCGACCTGTCGGGACGTCTCGCCCTGATCACGGCTCTCTCCGTCGCCGCGCTCACCGCGCTCGCCGGTTTCCTTCTCGTCCAGCAGACCGCGGCGCACCGTCGCGCCCTCCTCCTGATGGCCCAGGTGGAGGAGCGGGTCGGCCAGGAGCACGTCCTCAAGCGCCAGGCGATCCTCGATCCGCGCCGCAGCGCGGAGCTGGCGGCCCGACTGCGCGAGCTGCGGCAGCAGATGACCGTCGACCTGGACATGCTCGAGCGCGACGAGCGGCGCGTCGGCTCGTTCGACCGGATCCTGCGCGTGGACGGCAGCCCCAAGGCCTCGGGCCGGGTGCGCGCCGCCGTGCAGGCCCAGCAGCAGGCCGTGGACGAGGCGTTCGCCCTGGTCCTCACAGGGCGCCTCGACCAGGCGCGCGCGGTGGCGCCGCGGTTGGGCATCGAGGAGGTGAGCCAGGCGACGGGCGTGGCGGCCGGGGTGTTCGCGGGCACGCTCGAGCGCACGCACCGGGCGCTGGCCGCGGGCGTGGCCGTATTCGCGGGGCTCGGCGGCGCCGCGGTGGGATGGCTCGGGCTCCGGGCCGTGCGGATCGGCCGCGCCTACCGGCTGCTCGCGAGCGAGGAGCAGGGGCTCCGGGCGAGCGAGGAGCGCTTCCGGGCGCTCGTGCAGCACGCCGCCGACATCATCCTGGTCCTGGAGGCCGACGGCACGGTCCGGCACGTGAGCCCCGCCGTCCACACGGTCCTCGGCTACGAGCCGGACCGGCTGGTCGGGACACGCGGCTGGGCGCTCGTCCACGAGGGAGACGCGCAGAGTGCGCAGGCCTTCCACGCCGAGCTGCTCGATCAGCGGGGCGGGTCGCGGACCGTCGAGCTTCGCTGGCAGCACCGCGACGGCTCGTGGCGCTGGCTCGAGGTGAAGGGGACCAGCCTGCTCCACCAGGCCGGAGTCCGGGGGATCGTCCTCAACGCCCGCGACATCAGCCGGCACAAGTCCCTCGAGGCGCAGCTGGTGCAGCGGGCGCTTCACGACCAGCTGACCGGCCTGCCGAACCGGATGCTGTTCATGGACCGGCTCGAGCAGGCGCTCGAGCGGTCGGCGCGCCGTGGCAAGTTCGCCGCGGTGCTCTTCCTCGACCTCGACCGGTTCAAGCTGGTCAACGACAACCTCGGCCACGACCACGGCGATCAGCTCCTGGTCCAGGTCGCGGACCGCCTCCGTGGCTGCCTCCGGCGCGTGGACACCATCGCGCGCATCGGCGGCGACGAGTTCACCGTGCTGCTGGAGGACGTGGGCTCGGCCGGCGACGCCGCGCTCGTCTCGGAGCGGGTCATCGAGGCGTTCCGCGGGTCGTTCCGGATCGAGAACCAGGAGATCTTCGTGGGCGCCAGCATCGGCATTGCCCTCGGCGGGAAGGACCACGGCACCACCGCCCAGGGCCTCCTCCGCAACGCGGACATCGCCATGTACCGGGCCAAGGCCAACGGGCGCGCGTGCTTCGAGGTCTTCAAGTCGAGCATGCGCGAGACGGTGAAGGGCCGCCTCAAGATGGAGACCGAGCTCCGGCGCGCCCTCGACCGGGGCGAGCTCCGGCTCCACTACCAGCCCCAGGTCGACCTCCGCTCCGCCCGCATCGTGGGCCTGGAGGCCCTGGTCCGCTGGGAGCATCCCGAGCGCGGGCTCGTCCCGCCGGGGTCGTTCATCCCGATCGCCGAGGAGACGGGCCTCATCCTGCCGATCGGGCGGTGGGTGCTCGAGACCGCCTGCCGGCAGGCCTCCGTCTGGCGGGCCGACTCGGAGATCGGCCTCGACCTCGTCATGGCCGTCAACCTCTCGCCGCGCCAGTTCCGTCACCCGCGGCTGGTCCAGGACGTGGGGCAGGTGCTGGCCGAGACGGGCCTCGACGCCGCGGGGCTCGAGGTGGAGATCACCGAGGGTACCGCGATGGGCGACGCCGACGCGACGGTGAAGACGCTCGAGCACCTGAAAGCCATCGGCATTCGCCTCGCCATCGACGACTTCGGCACGGGCTATTCGAGCCTCGGGTACCTGAAGCGCTTCCCCATCGACGTCCTCAAGGTGGACCGCTCCTTCGTCGCCGGGCTGCCCGCGAACCGCGGGGACGCGGCGATCGTCCGCGCCGTCGTCGGCCTGACCCGCGCGCTCGGGCTGAAGGCGGTGGCCGAGGGCGTCGAGACGGTCGAGCAGCTCGCCGAGCTCCGGGGTCTGGGCTGCGATCAGGGACAGGGCTATCTCTTCGGCCGCCCGACGGCGACGGAGGTGGCCGACGTGATGCTTCGGCGGTCCTCGGTGGTGGAGGCCGTTCCCGCCTGATCTCCCGCGCCCCCGGCTGGCGTCCCGGCCTCCGCCCGCATATCGTGGGGGAGGCTGGCCCGGACCGGCCGGGAGGCGACCGATGGATCTCAGGTACTCGCCCGAGGATCTCCGCTTCCGCGAGGCCACCCGCCGCTGGCTCGAGGCGAACGTTCCCAAGGAGGAGCCCGCGACCCCCGAAGCGCGACGGGGCTGGCATCGCCGGCTCTACGACGCGGGCTACGTCGGGATGGGCTGGCCTGTGGCGTACGGCGGCCGGGGGGCCACCCCGCTCCAGCAGGCGATCGTGGCCGACGAGATGGCGCGCGCCGGCGCGCCGTCGCCGATCAACCCGCTCGGGATCGCGATCGTGGGGCCCACCCTCATCGCCCACGGCACCGAGGCCCAGAAGCGCCGCTACCTCCGGAAGATCCTGGCGGCGGAGGAGCTCTGGTGCCAGCTCTACTCGGAGCCGAACGCCGGCTCCGACCTGGCGAGCCTCCGGACGCGCGCCGAGGGCCGCGGCGACCACTTCGTGGTGAACGGCCAGAAGATCTGGACGAGCGGTGGCCTCTCCGCCGACTGGGGACTCCTCCTCGCGCGGACGGACGCCGCCGTCCCCAAGCACAAGGGCATCTCCTGCTTCCTGATCTCGATGCGCCAGCCCGGCGTCGAGGTGCGGCCCCTCCGCCAGATCACCGGGAGCGCGCACTTCTCCGAGGTCTTCATGACCGACGCCCGCGTTGACACGACGGACCTGGTCGGCCGGCTCGGACAGGGCTGGGAGATCGCGCAGACCACGCTTTCCTACGAGCGCGGCGGCAACTCGCTGGCCCGCGTCACCCGCTACGCCGCCGCCTTCCGCCAGCTCCTGCGTGCCGCGAAGACGCTCCGACGGGGCGGGGGGCCGCTCCTCGAGGACCCGGGCGTGCGCGCCCGACTCGGCCGGATCTACGTCGATCTCGAGGTCCAGCGCTACGCCGCCCTGCGGATCCTGTCGGCGCTCGAGAAGGGCGAGTCCCCGGGCCCCGCCGCGTCCATTACGAAGCTCTCGTACAGCGAGTTCGAGAAGCGCTACCACGAGCTGGTCCAGGAGATCCTCGGGCCCTGGGCCCAGACGATGCAAAGCGACGTCGACGGCTTCACCGGCGTCGACACCTCCTCCGGAGAGCCCGGGACGTGGGCGACCGCGTATCTCTGGTCGCGCGCGGGGACGATCTACGCGGGCTCCTCGGAGATCCAGAAGAACATCATCGGCGAGCGGGTGCTGGGGCTTCCGAAGGAAGCCCGCGCCGACCGGGCGCGGGTCTAGGCGCGCGGGCGATGGACTTCGCCTTCAGCCCCGATCAGGAGCTCCTCCGCGCCACGGCCCGCGCGTTCCTCGACGAGCACGTGACGCCGGCGGTCGTGCGTGCCCTGTGGGACGACCCGCGCGGCGAGCGCGACGATCTCTGGAAGGAGATGGCGCGGCTGGGGTGGCTCGGTCTCGCGCTCCCGGAGGCCCACGGCGGGAGCGCGCTCGGAATGGTCGAGACGGCCATCGTCCTCGAGGAGCTGGGACGGGTCGCCGGTCCCGGCCCGTACCTCGAGACGGTGGTGGCGGCCTACGCCATCGAGGCGGCCGGCACTGCGGCGCAGCAGGCGCGCTGGCTCCCGGCGATCGCGGGCGGCGGCGCGCGCGCCACCGTCGCGCTCCTCGACGCCGATCTGGACTGGCGTCCGGAGGCGACGGCGACCCGGGCGGAGCCGGGCGTGGCCGGCGTCCGCCTCAGCGGCGTGAAGCAGTGGGTGCCGTGGGGCCACGTGGCGGACTTCCTCCTCGTGCCGGCGCGGGAGCCCCAGGGCGTGTCCCTGTTCCTCGTCGAGGGCGGCGCGCCGGGCCTGGACGTCTCGCCGGTGGCGACCCTGGATCCCGGGATGCGCTGGTCCACCGTCCGGCTCGACGGCGTGACGGCGGATTCCAGCGCGCGCCTCGGCCGGCGGGGCGAGGCTGCCGGGATCCTCGACGCGCTCCTCCGGCGCGGCGCGGTCGGCGCGGCGGCCACGATGCTCGGCGCGGCGCGGCGGTGCCTCGACATGTCGGTCGAGTACGCGAAGGTGCGCGAGCAGTTCGGCCAGCCGATCGGCTCCTTCCAGGCGATTCGCCACCGGCTGGCCGAGATGCTGCTCGAGGTCGAGAACGCCCACTCGGCGACCTACTACGCGGCGTGGGCGCTCGACGCGGACGCCGAGGACGCCGCGCTCGCCGCCTCGGTGGCGAAGGCCTACGTGAGCGAGGCCGCGCGCAAGGCGTGCGGCGAGGCGATCCAGGTTCACGGCGGGATCGGGTTCACCTGGGAGTACGACCTCCACCTCTACGTGAAGCGCGCGAAGACCCTCGAGGCGAGCTGGGGGGACGCCGACTACCACCGCGAGCTCGTCGTCCGCCGGCTGGCGGGCTGACGGCGGCGCCGGCACCTCCGGCGTGTCAGCGCTTGACGGCCGAGGAGAGCACGGCGGGCATCGGGAGCTCGACGCCGTCGTCGCGCCGGTAGCGGCCGGCCGTCTCCCGCACGTCGGTGCGGATCGCCTCCAGCGCCTCGGGGGTCTGCGCACGCAGGAGCCCGGCCGTCCGGACCGTGCTGTCCCGCATGACCTCGAACAGCGCGTCGGCGCCGCCGAGCCGCCAGACCTGCGGGACCACCGTCACCTCCGGCGCCTCGAACCCGAGCCCGCGTAGGACGCGCCGAGACTCCTCCGCGTCGCTGAAGCGGAAGAACGGCGGCCCGGGCGGCAGCGGCACGTCGAGGCGGCCGTGGCGCTGGATGGCCCCCAGCACGATGCCGAAGGCGACAGCCTCCTCTGGCCGCGCCCAGACGGTGAAGGCGACGCGCCCGCCCCGGCGCAGGACGCGGTAGGCCTCGGCCAGCGCCTGGTCCGGGCGCGCGAGGTGGAGGAGCCCGAAGCTCATCAC